>CAJATB010000020.1 GCA_903944755.1 uncultured Bacteroidota bacterium | reverse complement strand
GGGAGATGATCATGGAAATATTCAATATTACCCCTTCAAAACAAGTGGGTGTAATAAAAGATGCTATAAGAGAAGCTATTTTGGATGGCGTTATTCCAAGTGACTACAAGGCAGCTTATGATTTTATGTTACAAGAAGCTGCTAAACAAGGCTTATTTCCTATAATAAAATAGTAATTTAGCGTTTCAAATTATCGAAATATGGCAATATTAAAATTCAGGGTTTATTGGGAAGAAGATGATGCGATTTATAGGGATATTTCGGTGAAGCACACTCAAACATTTGCGGACTTTCATCAAGTAATTTTAAAAGCATTTGAATTTGATCAAAAGCATGATGCTACTTTTTTCAGAAGCAATGATATATGGGTTAGAGGAAGGGAAATTAGTAAAGAAGTATATGCAAAAGAATATAAAGCGCCTCCGTTAATGATGGAGGAAACTTTAATAGGTACTGAAATTATTGATACCAATCAACATTTTATTTTTCTTTACGATTTTGCAAAATCGTGGACCTTTTTAATTGAGTTAATTCAGGTTGTTAAAAATGTAGATGCTGATATGACATTGGACTACCCGTTAGTTTCAAGAATAGAAGGAGTAGGCCCTATGCAATATGGCACAAAAGGGTTGTTGGGTCCAAAGTTTGCTGATATTGAAGAAAAATATGATTTGGCCGAGGCTGCAGACGGTTATGGGGAAGAAGGGGAATCGGATGCGCATACTTCTGAGGATGGGGGCCTAGATGATGAAGAAGAAGGAGAAGACGAAGAGGAAGATTCAAATGATAGTTCAGAAGATTCAAGTAGTGAATTTTTTGACGAAGAGGCTTATTAATTTTAAACAAAACGAGTTGTCAAAAACGGTATACATTATATTAGGACCAACGGCTGTTGGTAAAACCGCTTTTGCTATTTCTTTAGCGCAACAATTAAATACGGAAATTATTTCGGCCGACGCGAGACAATGTTATTCAGCAATGAATATAGGTGTAGCAAGGCCAACTGAGGCAGAATTAGCATTAGTGCCTCACCATTTTATTGCAAGCCATTCAATTAAGGAGACGGTTAATGCCGCTGTATTTGAAAAATTTGCACTTGAAAAATCGGCGGCCTTATTTGAAACTAAGGATGCCATTGTAATGGTAGGCGGTACAGGATTATATATCAAAGCATTTTGTGAAGGCTTGGACCTTATTCCCGAAATTGATGCCTCCATTAGGGGGGAGATTATTCAACAATACGAAAAAATGGGACTTAGGTGGTTGCAAAAGGAAGTCTCAGTTAAGGACCCGCTTTATTGGGAGAAAGGAGAGCAGCAAAATCCGCAAAGGTTGATGCGTGCTTTGGAAGTCAAGCTTGGGACAGGGGCCTCAATTGTAAGTTTTCAAAATAAAAATAAAATTACCCGTCCTTTTAATATTGTGAAAATAGGTATCGAAATGCCAAGGGAGCTTTTATACGAAAGAATCAATCAAAGGGTATTGAATATGGTCGAAGTTGGCCTAGAAAAGGAAGCGAAGGACTTACTCCCTCATTTTAGTTTAAATGCTTTACAGACGGTAGGTTACAGAGAATGGGAGCCTTATTTTTCAGGGAATACTAGTTTGGTAAGCGTCATAGCAATGATTCAACAAAATACGAGGCATTATGCTAAACGACAAATGACTTGGTTTAAGAAAGATGCTGAAATTCAATGGGTTGCTTCAAACAAATTAACGACCGCTCAAGTAATAATATAAATATAAGGCCTAGTGTTTTTATAATTAGGCTCATATTTAGTAGTTTTATTCATAAATTAATAAGCTAAAAATTAAAAATCATGCTAAATAAATGTGTTGCATTGTTTGTATGTATTTTTTCACTGACCCTTGCGCAAGCGCAAACGATACAGTTTGAAAAGTACACTTTGCCTAACGGATTAAAAGTGATCCTACATGAGGACCATGCTGCACCAGTTGTTGCAGTCACCGTTTTGTACCATGTAGGTTCTAAAAACGAAGACACTGCTAGAACAGGGTTTGCTCATTTTTTCGAACATTTATTATTCGAAGGTTCAGAAAATATTAAGCGTGGAGCATTTGATAAATACATTACCAATGCTGGTGGTGCTTTAAATGCAAATACTTCTCAGGACCGCACTTTTTATTATGAATTATTGCCTTCAAACCAAGTTGATTTAGGTTTATGGTTAGAAAGCGAGCGTATGATGCATGCCAAAATTGAACAAGTGGGCGTGAACACACAACGTGAAGTGGTGAAGGAAGAAAAGCGTCAAAGAATGGATAATAGGCCTTACGGTTCTTTTTTAACAGAAATGTTAAAAAGAGCATTTAAAGTTCACCCATATCAATGGGCTCCTATTGGAAGTTTGGATCATTTAAATGCAGCAACACTAGACGAGTTTATTCAGTTCTATAAAACTTATTATGTACCAAACAATGCAGTATTGTCAATTGCAGGTGATTTTAATAAGGCGGAATTAAAGCAAAAAATTGCAGCTTATTTTGGTCCTATTCCTCAAGGGAAGGCTATTGTAAGGCCATCCGTGAAGGAGCCTCCTTTAGGTGCAGAAGTAAGGGATATTATTTACGACAATATTCAACTGCCGGGTGTGTTCCAAGCATATCGCGCGCCTAAACAAGGTGGC
>CAJATB010000019.1 GCA_903944755.1 uncultured Bacteroidota bacterium | reverse complement strand
CAAGAGTGAACTAGTTAATGATTTAATTCGTCAAGCGAGAAAACAAACTAATCAAATCGATTTAATTCGATTAAAATTAGAAAGAGCTGAAAAAGATGGATTTACAAGCGATTCCAAATCAGAAATTTTGAAGCATTCTAAAAGTTTGCTTAATGGGTAAATACAAATTAAGCAATGTTGCAAAGGAAGATTTGATCAGAATCCATCATTACGGCGTTAAACAATTTGGAATGAAACAAGCAGACAGATACTTTGAATCTTTCTTTGTGCACTTTGAACTTATTGCGAAAAATCCACAATCATTCGAATCTGTTGATTTTATTAAACCTGGATACCGACGATGTGTTTGTGGTGTAGATAGTATATTCTACAAAATGAACGAAGATGTCGTGGAAATCATAACAATCATTGGAAGACAGGATATTAATCAATTGCTATAAACTTTAACGGTTGCTAACATAGGGCAAGCGCAAAAAGCGAGAATTGCACTTCGGATGAAAGTTTATTCGTAATTTTAAAGTTGGTACTACGAAGGAAGTGAATCTGTTAAGTCGCTTTCTACGCCTGCCCTCAAACCGTTATGCGTCATGCTTTAGAAGAAAACACTCACTTGAATCAGCCTAATTGATAACAAGAAATGATTGAAATAAAAAAATATTTCCAAAAAATGGTTCCTATTTCTGAAAAAGATTGGGAGTTCTTTTCATCTAAACTTATAAGACGTGAATTTGCCAAAAATTCAATAATTTTAAAAGTAGGTCATAAAGAAAACTACTTATCTTTCATTGAGAAGGGAATTGTTAGAAAATGTATTCCACAAGAATTTGATGATTTAACTTTTGAATTTGCATTCGTCAATAATTTTGTGTCCGCATATGATTTTTTCTTGACACAAGAACCATCAACTTACCAATTAGAAACCTTAACAGACACTATACTCTGGAGCGTATCGTATAATGACTTAGAAATAATTTATGACAATACGGAAATTGGTAATACAATAGGAAGATTGGCAAGCGAAGACCTGTTTATGAAAAAATCTAAGCGAGAATTATCTTTATTAATCCAATCTGCCCAGGAACGTTATTTGAACTTATTTACAGAACAGCCTGAATTGTTGCAATTTATTCCATTAAAGTATATAGCCTCTTATATTGGAGTAACGCCACAGGCACTAAGTAGAATAAGGAAACGTATTTCTTAACCCAAGTTCATTGTTTGAATTTTAGCTTATTAGTAATTTTGTAACTTGTAACGTCCTAAAATAAGTTGACGGATTTTTAATTAATCTCGATTGCCTCTGGTAGTAGGGATTTTTTTTGATACATTTCCTCAGGTGTTCTCATCATAAGAGCTAAATGAGGTCTGTATCGATTGTACAAATTTATACTTTCTTTTAATAGTTGTGCTACTTGGTCTTTGTTTTTTAGTTTTTTGTTCATACCAAATTCTTCTTTTATAGTTCTGTTCATTCGCTCAGCTAAAGCATTTTCATACGGGTCTGAATTCTCTGTCATACTTAGTATAATATTGTTTTTAGCCGTCAATTCAACATATTCTTTACTGCAATATTGAAGCCCCCTATCTGAATGGTGTATTGTTTGAATTTCGTTATTAACTTTTTGCTTAGTAGCCATTTCTAAAGCTTTAATCATACTTTCTGTTTGCATTGTATTATCTAACGCATATCCTACAATTTTTCGACTGTAAGCGTCTGTAATCATATTTAGATAGCAATGACCTTGTTCTGTTTTAATGTAAGTGATATCGCTTACCCATACTTGATCAGACTCTACAATGCTCTTATCTTTAATAATATTTGGCCATTTTCTCATCCAATGTTTACTCATAGTTGTTTGGATATAGCGACGTTGTGGATAGATTAAAAGCTTATGTAGTCTTCCCTTATTTTAGTGCCAATCAAAAATAGACTTTTGTTTTTAATTTTTGTT
>CAJATB010000018.1 GCA_903944755.1 uncultured Bacteroidota bacterium | reverse complement strand
TCCAAACGATCTGGAGTATTCTTTTTGTTCTTAGTTGTAATATAACGACTAGTTCCAGGTAAACCTGTAGTCTTGTGCTCTGTGCACTCTAGTATTACTTGAACTCTGTTTCCTTTCCTTGCCATGATTGTATATTATAAGTTATACTTAAATTAATTACGATTAGATTTTGTCGCCTGCTGCTCTTAAATCTTTTACAACAGCTGCTAAGCCATTTTTATTGATAGTTCTTAACGCATCAGTTGACACTTTTAAAGTGATCCAACGATCTTCTTCTATAAAATAGAAGCGCTTCTTTTGTAAATTAGGAAGAAAACGACGCTTCGTTTTAATATTTGAATGCGATACGCTGTTTCCAGTGATCGGTTTCTTACCTGTTACCTGACATACTCTAGCCATGAGAAATTAATTTTTACGGACGGCAAAGGTAAGTAAATAACCTTTACACTCCCATTTATTTTTATTGTTTTTTCTACCTAACGCTTAAAAAGTACTAAATATTGCTAAATACTTGACTTTTAATGCATTTAATTACAAAACTAAGCTATACTGAGCCAATTATGCATAGTATTCTGCCCTTAGTTCCTGAACTCTTTTATCCTCCATATACTCATCAAAAGTCATCATTCTATCAATAATGCCCTTAGGTGTTAATTCAATCACTCTGTTCGCCACTGTTTGCATGAAAGTATGGTCAGGAGAAGTCATTAAAACAATGCCTGGGTAGTTTTGGCAACCTTCGTTGAAACTTTGGATACTTTCCAAATCCAAGTGATTGGTTGGTTGATCCAGAATTACCACATTTGGGTTTTGAAGCATCATTTTACTAACCATACAACGAACTTTTTCGCCACCACTTAGCACATTTGTCTTTTTAGTTACATCGTCCCCGCTAAATAACATTTTACCTAGGAAACCTCTAATAAAAGGTTCATCAGCATCGGTTACATGTGCTGGAACAAATTGTCTTAACCAATCCATTAAAGTCATTGCGTTCAAAAATTCTTCATTGTGTTCCATTGGCAAATAAGCTTTTGTAATAGTGGTTCCCCACTCAAAACTTCCACTATCTGCAACACCCGCATTATTTATAATTTCAAAAAAGTAAGTAATTGCTAAAGCATCTTTACTTAAAAATGCAATTTTGTCGTTTTTGTTTACTGAGAAAGAAACGTCTTTAAATAATATACGCCCGTCCACTTCTTTTCTTAATTTTTCTACATTTAATATCTGGTTGCCCACTTCACGTGTTGGCTGAAAGATAATGCCAGGGTACTTTCTATTCGATGGCTCAATTTCTTCAATCGTTAATTTTTCCAACGCTTTCTTACGAGAAGTTGCCTGTTTACTCTTACTTGCATTTGCTGAGAAACGAGCAATGAAATCCAGTAAAGCAGCACGCTTGTCTTCGTTCTTTTTATTCTTGTCACTCATTTGACGCGCCATTAATTGAGACGACTCATACCAGAAAGAATAGTTACCACTGAAGGTTTTTATTTTTGCACGATCCACATCGGCAACATTGGTACAAACCGTATCTAAAAAGTGACGATCGTGACTAACCACCAAAACAATATTTTGATAATCGGCTAAGAAGTTTTCTAACCAACCAATTGTCTCGATGTCCAAGCCGTTTGTAGGCTCATCCAACAATAGAATATCTGGATTTCCGAATAAGGATTGGGCCAATAAAACCCTAAGTTTAAAATTACTTTGAACGTCCTTCATTAATACCTGATGCAAGTCCTCCTTAACACCCAAATCGCTCAATAAACTTCCCGCATTGCTTTCTGCCTCATATCCACCCATTTCGCCAAATTCGGCTTCTAATTCACCTGCTTTTAGCCCGTCTTCCTCGGTAAAATCTTCTTTTGCATATAAAGCATCTTTAACATGCATTACTTCCCACATACGCTTGTGACCCATTAGCACCGTATTCAAAACAGTTACATCGTCAAATTCAAATTGATTTTGCTTCAAAACCGCCATACGTTCACCAGGCGTAATTTCGACAGTTCCTTTATTAGGCTCAATTTCGCCACTCAATATCTTTAAAAAGGTAGATTTTCCAGCACCATTGGCTCCAATAATACCATAACAATTACCCTTAGTGAAGCTTACGTTCACTTCATCAAATAAAACCCTTTTGCCGTAGGCCAATGATACATTTCTAGCACTAATCATGTGTTCAACTATTTTTAAGGATGCAAAGTTAAGTTATTTCCGCTTACCAATTAGAACGTGGGGAAGCAGCTACCGAAAGTGGCTCAAATGCGCCAGCCTGGTATTTATAGTAGGCAGCAACAGCAATCATAGCAGCATTGTCGGTGCAGTATTCAAAAGCAGGTAGGTACACCTTTGATTTTGTCTTAATGCCAAGTTCCTGTACGCCTTTTCTAAGCCCAGAATTTGCACTTACCCCGCCGGCTATACATAACTCGTGAATATTGGTTTGCTGTATGGCTTTTTTAAATTTCTTCATTAAAATTTCCACGATGGTATATTGTACAGAAGCACATAAATCATTCCTATTAGCTTCAATGAATTCTGGTGTTTGCTTTTGTAAAAAATATAACACACTGGTTTTTAAACCACTAAAAGAATAGTTCAAATCGGGCACTAGTGGCTTTGCAAATTCAAAAGCCCTCGGGTTGCCAAGTTGAGCAAGCTTATCTAATACAGGGCCACCCGGATAAGGCAGTCCTAGTAATTTTGAAATTTTATCGAAGGCTTCTCCGGCTGCATCGTCAATCGTTTCTCCTATAATTTCTAAACTTGCAGGGCTATTACATTGTACAATTTGAGTATGCCCCCCACTAACAGTTAAACATAAAAAGGGGAAGCTGGGCCTAGGGTCGTCAATTAAATTTGCTAAAACATGTGCTTGCATGTGATGCACTGCTATTAAGGGTATCCCTAATGTCAATGCTAACGATTTTGCAAATTGCGCCCCTACCAATAAGCTTCCAATTAAACCTGGGGCTTGTGTAAAAGCAATTGCATTTAGTTGCGCTAACCTTTGTGTATGTGTTAAATCAGGAAACGCTTTTTTTAAGGATTCGTCAACAACAGGAACGATATTTTCCATATGTGCCCGGCTAGCTAATTCAGGTACTACCCCTCCGAATTTTTCATGAACCGCTTGTGTTGCAATAAAATTTGACAATATTTTGCCATCCACAATAACAGAAGCAGCGGTTTCGTCACAAGACGATTCTATAGCCAATATGGTGATGGTTTTATTTGACACAATGCAAATGTAAAGCTAAATAAAATACGTCCCTTACTTTGTTCTTATAGCATCCACTGGATTCATTTTTGAAGCAATTGATGCAGGAATAATACCCGCTATCACCCCTAAAACAATACAAATACTTAAAGCTAAGAATATAATACTAGGCGCTATAAATATAGGGAATGGAAGTACTGCTCCTAGTGCAAGGGTGAGCAACCAAACTAGCAGTAAGCCCGCTAGGCCCCCAATAATACATAAGAAGGCACTTTCTAAAAGAAATTCATAAAGTATAGTTGACCTTTTAGCACCTAAAGCCTTTTTTAATCCTATTTGGCTAGTTCTTTCCCTAACAGTTACAAACATAATATTAGCAACTCCAAAAGCGCCAACTAATAAGGATAAACCCGCAATAGCCCAGCCCCCTTGGTTTATAGAACCAAAAACTTTTTCAATTTGGTCTTTAAATTGTGCCACATCATTACAAGTAAAATTATCCTCTTCTGTAGGACTTAACTTTCTTAACTGACGCATAACGCCAATTAATTCTTCTTGTAACGCCCTAGTTTGAATACCTGGCAATGCCTGTACCATAATATAGGGATTCGAATTATCTGGATTAAAAATGGATGCAAAATAAATATAAGGTACAATAGCGGCTTTGTCGTAATCAAAACCTCCTACAAAAGAACTTCCTTGCTTTTCAACTACACCAATTACTTGTAATCGACGTCCCCCATAGGATATTGTTTTACCTATCGCTTTTTCTGGCTTCCCAAACAATTCTTCTGCTACTTTAATGCCAATTACACAATAAGGTGCGCCCCTCGTAAAATCGCTTTCATTAAAATACCTGCCAAATCCAATATTAAATGTTTGAATGGAATTAAATTCATTGGTTACCCCATAAATACTAACCCCTTTTAATTGGTTGTCTTCAAAAGAAAAAGTTGCGGCACTAGAAACAAAAAAAGCTGCATTGGATGCAAGTGTTGAACGCTGTTTAATAAATTCCATCTCCTCCACTTTCATACTTGGACGCTTCATATATTTCCACCAAGGATATTCAGCTCCTTCTCCACCACCACCGTAACTCCATTTGTCTACAAAAATGGTATTATTTCCTAAGCCAGATAAATCGTTCTTGATTTTTGATTTCAAACTATCAATAGTCGCTAAAACACCAATGATGCAAAAAATCCCAATAGTAATGCCAAAAAGTGACAAGAAGGTTCTTAATTTATTCACTTTTAGTTCCTGTAGGGCCATTTTAAAGCTATTCCAAAG
>CAJATB010000017.1 GCA_903944755.1 uncultured Bacteroidota bacterium | reverse complement strand
GCTTACAGATACTAGTTTTTACTTAAAATAGGCTTTAAACCCGACCTGAGAAATCAAGGTCGGGTTTTTTATTTTTAGTATCTTTAGCATGCTTATTATTAGAATAAGTATTTTAAATTAAAAATTGTATATGAAAGTAAATAAATTCATTTTGCTGCTATTGGCCTTTTGCTGCATTGGTCAAATAAACGCACAAAGCATAAATATTATTCCCGAACCAATTAATGTGACCATTGGAAAAGGAGTTTACCAACTACCCAAAACCATAGCTATTAATGCCCCTAGCTCGGCAAAAGAAGTAACGGATCAAATTACAAAACAGGTAAGTAAAGCCACAGGGAGAAATGTTACGCTTAGTAAAAACGATGCGAGTATAACTTTAGAAATTTTAAAATTCGAAGTGTTAGGATCTGAAGGGTATACTTTAAATGTCAACGCAAATGGAATTGTTATAGGCGCAAACACCAATGCTGGATTGTTTTATGGTTGGCAAACTTTACAACAAATAATGCCGGCTGCCATCTTTGCAAAAAGCACTCAACCAAATACCCAATGGCAATTACCTTATGTTTCTATAATGGACAAGCCAAGGTTTGCTTGGAGAGGACTAATGTTAGACGTTAGCCGTCATTTTTTTACAAAGGCAGAAGTGAAAAGGTATATCGATGACATGGTGCGTTACAAATACAATGTATTACACTTGCATTTAACCGATGACCAAGGCTGGAGAATTGAAATTAAATCAATGCCTAAGCTTACTGAAGTGGGAGCATGGAGACCCGAACGTAAAGGAAAATGGGCCAACACAAAAGCACCTGCATTGGACGAACCGAAAAGCTACGGAGGTTTTTATACCCACGAGGATATTAAAGAGTTAGTAGCTTATGCAAAATCAAAATTCGTAGAAATTGTGCCCGAAATTGATGTACCAGGGCACAGTATGGCAATGCTTGCTGCCTATCCTGAATTAAGCACAGTGCCTACCAATAAGTTTTCTGTAAATATTGGGCAAGAATTCATTGACTGGGAAGGAATGAACGGACATATTACTGCTAAAATTGAAAACACATTAAACCCAGCAAGTGAAAAAGTATATACTGCCTTAGATAAAATATTTGGCGAAGTTGCTGAATTATTTCCTTCAAGCTACATACATATGGGTGGTGACGAATGTCCAAAAAATAATTGGGAGAAAAGTAGTGATGTAATGGATTTGATGAAAAGAGAAAACCTGCAAAACCAACAAGAAGTACAAAGCTACTTTGTGAAAAGAGTAGAAAAAATTATTAATTCAAAGGGGAAAAAATTAATGGGTTGGGATGAAATATTAGAAGGTGGCTTGCCAGGCAATGCGGCTGTTATGAGCTGGAGAGGCATGAAGGGTGGCATTGAGGCTGCAAAACAAAATCATAAAGTAGTTATGTCACCAAACGATTATACCTATATTGACTATTACCAAGGCGAAGTAACTGCAGAAGGAAAAGTATATCAAGGTTTAAGATTAAATAGAACCTACCAATTTGAGCCACTACCAGAAGGTGTTGACCCTACTATGATTTTAGGCGGGCAGGCTAACTTATGGACAGAGCAAGTGCAAGACATCAGAAACGCTGAATACATGACTTACCCAAGGGCTTTGGCAGTTGCAGAAAGCGTATGGTCTCCGAAAGAAAAAAAGAATTGGGATAAATTTGTTGGGAAAGTAGAACAACATTTTGAAAAATTAGACGCGGCAGAAATTAAATATTCAAAAAGCATGTATGATGCAATTGTTACTACAAAATTAAATACAAAAGGAGAATTACTTGTTAGTGTCGCAAGTGAAATAAGCGGGTTAAGCTTTTACTACTCGCTAGACGAATCATTGCCCGACAATTACAGCAACGTCTATTCAAACACTTTTGTATTACCAGAAGATGTAAGTATTTTAAGAGTTATAGGATATCGCGATGGCAAACAAATTGGAAAGATGCTTAGTATTCCAATGGAATCACTTAAAAGCAGGGCTAAAAGAGTCCTATAAAAATTTATAAAATGTTAAAATAATTGATTGTTAACAATCTACCCAAAACCTCCCCTTAAAAGGAGGTTTTTTGTTGCGTATAATTAGTAAATTTGGACGAATGGCTAAGCGTATAGTAATCTTATTATTTTTACTCTTCACAGGGGTTTCTTTATCTCAAGCACAAGTAAAAGGCTATCAGCAAAATATTGCCTTATCAAAAGACTCCGGACTAATTGTAAGTTTTATAAAATTGTTTAAAGGCAAGCCAAACCCTTTAATAGACTCAACCAGGTTGAATATTAATAAATTCATGCTTTCTATTTTAACACTAGAAGGCAAAAGAATTAATTCAATCAAAATTGATCATAAACATTTTGGGTCCGACCTAACTGTAGAAAAACCTTTAAGTGATAATGCATTAACTAGGTTTGCGAATTCGCTTCACAGTAATACAAAAGAAAATACTATACGGAAAAACTTATTTTTTCATGAAAATGAATTGCTGAATCCTTTAGTAATTGCTTATAACGAAAAATGGCTAAGGGACCTTCCCTTTATTCAAGATGCCCGTATAGTTGCCTTCCCTTTAATTAGCGATACCAATAGTGTTGACATGTACATTGTCACAAAAGACATATTCCCATTGGGAGCTACCCTAAATATTAGGAGTGGTAACGCTTATGAAACAAGTATTAATTCAGAAAATATTAATGACGCAGGAAACGCATTTAGTATCAATCACAGCATGGATACTAAAAGGGAAACTAAAGCAGGCGTGGGATTTGACGTGACCACTAGAAACATTATGGGTAGTTTTTTTGATTTGAATTTTGGCGCAAAAACTTTTGAAAATAATTTCGCAAATTCTGCAAACTCGGCAACACATATCTATTTTAAAGGAAACTTGCCATTACTTAACCCTTTAAGCAATTTCACAGGAGGCTTTGAGTGGAGTTTATCTCGGAACAACCTAGCCTATCCAAATGCCTGGACAAGTAATTATTACGACTCTACGCTTAAATACCATCTTGAACATATTGACACATGGATTGGGTATCAAATGTTTCGTAAAAAAATAAAGTATGACAGTAATAACCCAAGGCATTTTGTACAGTATCGCTTTTTTAATAATAATTTTTTAAGTCGTCCCATAAATTACTTAACTCAGGTTGACAAAGACTATCAAAACCTGTTGGGGCATATTGTTTCCTATACTATCATTCAACAAAAAATTATCCGAACACAATACCTATATGGCTTCGGACGTAACGAGGATTTACCTTCTGGTAAATCACTGACCTTCACATCGGGGCATTTTATAAGAGAACAAGAAAAGCTTCCCTATGCAGGAGTGCAACTTGAAACTTACAAAATGTCTAATAAAGAACATTACAGACACCTTAACTTAAGTGCTGGGACCAGTTATTTTGACAATCAATTACAGGATATAAGAATATTAGCAAGCTTTGAAGATATTAGTAGAATTCACTACTTAAAAAGCGGCTACAGGTACCGTCAAATTATTAACTTAAGTTTTACTGAAACTTTGAAAAATAAATACAACGAAGCTTTATTAGTAAATAGTATTTATGGCATTCCTCAATTAAGTAGGGAAAGAATTAGAGGTGGCACAAGATTTAGTGGAAACTGGGAATCAATTTGGTATAACTCAAGGTCGTTTTACGGATTCAGAAGCTCCCCTTTTGCTTTTGCTAACCTTACCTTTATTAGAACAGTTGGTGACCGTATTGCATCTGGAGACCTTTATTCTTCCCTTGGCGCAGGTATAAGAGTCCGAAATGAAAGTTTGATTTTTGGGACCATTGAACTGAAGGGATATCATTTCCCAAGGATTAACCAACAAATGAGTGCATGGAATTTGACACTGACTACGAATTTGAGATTTAAGTACAATTCTAATATCATTAATAAGCCCGATTTTGTACAGATTAATTAAACTTTTCCCTATAAATATTGTTATTTAGGCATGGTCCAAGCATATAATTTTTTAGCCAGTTGGCAGTTATTTCCAGAGAAATGCGCATTCGAATATCAAATAGTCCCAAAATCGGGTAACTACAAAATTGAGAGTATTCACAGTGGACATTTATTAAGTTTTAGCCACAACTGGGTTAGTATCGAAAATGAAGCATTTTACGCACAATATCAGGTAAACCCTAATGGTGAAATATTCGATTTCGAAAACAAGGAATTGGCTGAGCATGTGAGTGCCGAAATTAATAATGCTTCTTGCTTAACTGTGCAGTTTTTAAAGTCAGGCACCACGTCTCTTAAAGTAACTCATGAAATATTAGCAAATGGTTTTTTGAAAGTGACCCACCAAGGAAATAAAGAAAACGGGGAACCCTTTACCAATACCGAAGTATACCATAAACAGCTTAGTGTACTTCCCTATGCATCATCAGCAGGCAGTGTCGCTATTCGTCCAACAAAGGAAGGGGTAATTAAGCACAAGGCGCTTTCAGCGATGGAGGACCAAACCAATATGCAGCTGAATCAAATAAAGGAACAAATTGAATTGTTGGCAAGACAAGCACAAGAAATAAGAAAGCGAAAGGAATTAAGCTTAATGATTTATGAAGCCAAAATAACCTTCAAGCCCCAGATTGGCCAAGTGTACCATGTATATGAAAAAACAGATGGCTCACACGTACTTTCTTTAGTTGCTCCATCAGAATGGGGAGGCGGCTCTGGCCCATTTGCTGGGTTTATTGCAACCGTAAAGTTATTAGCCGATCATACTTGGGTTGAAGTATAAGCACTTATTCCCTTTATTAAAAATTATACTTAGCTAAAATTTCGTCTACTCTTTTTTCCACAACTGGATCTTTCACTAAAATGGGCGCATGGTGTTTTTTAATAGTTGCGTCAAAAATTAATGGCCCTTTACAACCCCAATGTTTTTGTTCGTAATAGCTATCCACTCCATCCATATCGTGTGAAGGATTTGTTCTGGTAAAACTAGCCCACAAAAAATTATTGATATGCTCCCCCATCCAAGTAGCATCCTCGGTTAATATTAACATTACTACCCCTTGCTTTTCAAGCAAATTAGCGCCCAAGCCTTTTAGTTTTTCTTGCACCCCTTGCGTGTTTATTAAATTTGCATTTAAAGCAATAATACCTGGCAAAACCAATTGTGCATTTACTTGTAAATCTTTAATTACATCAGGGACCTTGGTAGCTAATGTTCTTCGCACATCGCCATATGCAGCTATAACAACTTTTGAACCATTGTTTATTTTTTCTCCAGAATAATCTAAAGTATCAATAGTTGTTTTTGTATAAAAATGAATATCGCTTGCTAAGTCAATTCTTTCTAAAATATATTTAAAATAAGTAGCAACTTCATGTGCACTAAGTTGGTTGGTGTCGTCGGCTGTAATGAATAAAAATTTAGCTAAGCTCAATTGTCCGGTACCTAATATATGGTTTGCAATAGTTAAAATTTCAGCTGGTATTTTATTATTTAAATATGGGGTATATCGTTCACTACCTATTGCTAATAATAAAGGGTGAACCCCTGAAGCGTCCACTGCATGCACTTCCTTAAGTCCCGGTATTTCATTTGATACTGCCGATCCTGTCATAGCATGAATTAGCTGGCCAAAGCTTGTATCTTCTTGTGGAGGGCGCCCTACCACTGTGAAAGCCCAAATAGCGTCTTTTCTTGCATATACTTTGTGCACTTTCATTAAAGGAAATGTATGTTGTAAACTATAATAACCTAAGTGATCCCCAAAAGGGCCTTCGGGTTTATTTTCACCAGGAAAAACCTCCCCAGTAATCACAAAGTCAGCGTCGGTACTTATGCAAAAACCGTCCTTGTAGGTATAACCAAAACGTTTACCGGCAAGTACACCTGCAAAATTCATTTCACTCAAACCTTCCGGAAGCGGCATTACTGCTGCAACTGAATGTGCTGGAGGACCGCCTACAAAACAACTTACCTTAAGTGGTAAACCTTTTTTATTTGCTTTAGTTTGATGTACCCCAATACCACGGTGTAATTGATAGTGCAAGCCAATCTCCTTATTCAACTCATAATCGTTTCCACTTAACTGAATTCGATACATGCCTAAATTAGAATTTGCAATCCCTGGCTTATCAGCATCTTCGGTATATACCTGTGGTAAAGTAACGAATGGGCCCCCGTCCATTGGCCAATGTTTTATTAATGGTAAATCAGAAATGTTTATTTCTTCATATAAAACTGGCTTGCTTATTGGATTTTTTTTTGGCAACGCTGTTAGGGCTGCTGGTAAAATACCTAAGGATTTTATTGGATGTTTTAAAGCCGATGCAGGATCAATTTTTATATCAATAAGTTGTTTCACTACTGGCAAAGTATGCCTAAAAATAAACTGGCTTCTTTCCAAAGTGCCGAAAATATTCGACGCAGCGCGGAACTTAGAACCCTTCACTTTTTCGAATAAAATAGCAGGGCCTTTTTGCTCATGAATGCGCAAATGAATTGCAGCCATTTCTAAATTTGGGTCCACTTCTTCTTTAATACGCAATAGTTGCCCAGTGCGTTCTAAATCCAATAAACACTCCTCTAAATTAGAATATGCCATGATCGTGTATTTGAGTTACAAAAATAACTTAAATTCGCCTATGACTCGTTTAAGTGTTAACATAAATAAAATAGCCACATTAAGAAATAGCCGTGGCGGTAATAATCCCAATTTATTGCAAGTCGCAAAAGATTGTGAGCGTTTTGGAGCGGAAGGCATTACAGTGCATCCCCGTCCTGACGAACGTCATATTCGCTACCAAGATGTTTATGATTTAAAGGAAATTGTAACTACAGAGTTCAACATTGAAGGAAATCCTAAAGAACAAAAATTCGTAGACTTGGTTTTGGCAAATAAACCTACCCAAGTAACCTTAGTTCCTGATACCTTGAATCAATTAACTAGCGACCATGGTTGGGATACCATTAAGGAATTAAATTATTTAAAAGAAATCATTTCAGTTTTTAATAACGCCGGTATACGCGTTTCTATTTTTGTTGACCCTAGTGTTGAAATGGTAAAAGCGGCGGCCAAAACTGGCACAGACCGTATTGAATTGTATACCGAATCCTATGCTAAAGAATTTGCAGCTGGCGAAAAAGAAACTGCAATTGCACCCATTATACTAGCTGCGGCGGCTGCAAAAGAATTGGGGCTTGGTATTAATGCAGGCCATGATTTAGACAGAACCAACTTAGCCTATTTAATTAAAGCCATCCCTTATATTGACGAAGTAAGTATAGGGCATGCTTTAATTTGTGATGCGCTGTATTTAGGATTAGAAAACACCATTCAATTGTATAAAAGAGCTCTCACAAATTAAATAAAATGGCAACGCTTTTTAAATCATACATTATATCATAAGCCCCTAGGCAACAGAATATTGTATATGCTTAAACTACTTTTCAACCTACTATACTAAATTGTTTTTCATGAATAATCTCAAGCAAAAAATTACAATTCTACTTTTCGCGATACTATTTAGTTTTCAAACTATTCAAGTTCATGCGCAAACTAAATTTGGGCCTACGCCTACTAAGGTGCAATTGCAATGGCATGAAAAAGAATTTTATTTATTTATTCATTTTGGTCCTAATACATTTACCAACTTAGAATGGGGGCATGGAAGCGAGGATCCTAATGTATTTAACCCAACTGCTATTGATTGTAACCAATGGGCTCGTATAGCAAAAGCGTCCGGCGCAAAAGGTATTATTCTTACAGCTAAACACCACGATGGTTTTTCACTTTGGCCAAGTAAATTCAGCAAACACACTGTACGCGAAAGTAAATGGATGAATGGGAAAGGCGATGTAGTTAAAATGTTAGCTGATGCATGTAAAAAAGAAGGGATTGAAATGGGTGTATATATTTCACCATGGGATAGAAACCATCCAGCTTATGGCACTCCCGAATACAATGAAATTTATATTCAAACCATGAAGGAATTACTTACTGGTTATGGAAAGTTTTTTGAACTATGGTGGGATGGTGCAAATGGAGAAGGCCCAAATGGTAAAAAACAAATTTACGATTTCAATAGGTTCAAAGATTCCGCATTGGCTTATCAACCTCATTTAGTTATATTTAGCGATATTGGCCCTCATGCAAGATGGATTGGTAACGAAAATGGCATTATTGGCGAAACGAATTGGAACTTACTAGATACCGCAGGATTTAAACGTGGTGAAGGTGCTCCAAAAAATGACACATTAAACAGTGGTAACTTTAATGGCAAAAATTGGATTGGAGCAGAGGCGGATGTGTCCATTAGAAAAGGTTGGTTTTATCATGCGGAAGAAGACAATACTGTAAAATCGGGTAAAACTTTATTTGACCTTTACCTTAAATCGGTGGGTCGTGGAGGTAATTTATTATTAAATGTGCCCCCAAATAGAAAAGGCTTATTTGCACCTCAGGATTCAGCAGCCTTGATGGATTTTAAACGTATTAAAAATGACGCGTTTAAGACAGATTTGTTTAAAAATGCACGTGTATTAAGAACCAAGCATAGTGTTGAAATACATTTAAAAGAACCTGTCGACATTAATGCGATTCAATTAAAGGAAATACTTAGTTTCGGTCAACGCGTTATTACATTCGAAATATCAGGTGGAAATACGGTTAAACAATTTAAACCCATAGCAAAAGGGACTACCATTGGCCATAAAAGGATCATCACTTTCCCTACTCAAAAGCTGAAATACTTCCGAATATTAATTAAAGAAGCTAAAGCCACTCCAGTGCTTGGCGATATATCGGGCTATTTGTTCAGTAATTAACCACGAATGTGTAAATTGCATTAAATTCAATAATATGACCACACCTCCAATAGTTGGGATAATAATGGGAAGCGACAGTGATTTGCCAATAATGCAAGCAGCTGCCGAGGCTTTGGACACCTTTAATATTCCTTTTGAACTTACGATAGTGTCGGCTCATAGGACGCCAGAAAGAATGGTTGACTACGCAAAATCAGCACGTAATAGAGGATTGAAAGTAATTATTGCAGGCGCTGGTGGCGCAGCCCATTTGCCTGGCATGATTGCTTCCATTACAAGTTTACCTGTAATTGGCGTACCTATAAAATCAAGTAATTCTATTGACGGTTGGGATTCGGTTTTATCCATTCTTCAAATGCCTAGCGGCGTGCCCGTTGCAACCGTTGCTTTAAATGGAGCAAAAAATGCAGGGTTACTAGCTGCTCAAATTATTGGCAGTTCCGACGCTAAAGTAGGCAATGCAATGGATGCATACAAAGTAAATTTAGGTACTGAAGTACTAGGCAAGGTTGAAAATTTAAAGCAGCAATTCGGTAATGAATTTGACAAGTAATTTACTGCTAACTAAGCTTAATTCCAGTTATTGAACCTAATAAACTAAATTTTAAAAGTGATTTAGCCTAAACTTTAAAAGTAATTTATCCTATACTTTACTCTTTCTGAATAGTAATAATAGTAAAACCTTGTTCCATTGTATTGGAATTGGTTAAAATTGCATCCACCCAAGCCCATCCAAATTCACCTACCCACTGCGCAAAATTATCGACACGTTCTTGTATACTACCTTGAATAAATAATTCCTTTTTAATTTTATGCACCCTTTCGATATTGGTTGCTTGTTTACGCTTTTCTGCTTTTAGCATTTTCTTTTCAAGCTCCACTAATTTCTTATTTGACTGAACGGACAAATTCAAAGTATGTTCGCCTAAAGTAGGATCTACTTTTACAACCTCAGCTTGTATATCAATATATAGTTCGGCAAGTTTTTCTTTAAACTGGATTAAGGAAATATTTTCTTTAGCATGACTGTTTACCAACTTGACTTCTAATTCAAGTAGAGGCTTGAATATGTCAGTATGGTTGAAACCTAATGCAGTCCACTGTTCCCAAAGCTTTTCCTTAATAAATAAAAAGGAATTTCTTAATTGTAATACAGGATAATGAACCCCTACTTCATCGAATACATTTTTTAATTCAAGCCAATAGGCTAACTCACCACCGCCGCCAATAAATACAACACCTGGCAAAATAGTTTCTTGGTATACCCCTCTTAAAATAACATTAGGGCTAAACCTGTCAGGGTGAGCATGCAATTCAGCTATAATTTCAGCTTGCGTAAATTCCAAATCAGTATCAACAATTTTATAAGTATTATTAACTAATTCTATTCTTGCACGAAGGTTGTCCTTTAAATAAAACAAGTTTAACAACCTGCCTTCCGTTTGCACGTGATAGCTTGCAGCTAATTTAGTAATAGTAGGTTGTAATGCTTTTTGTGAGAATTGTAACAGCAATTCCTTTTCCATTACAGGAATAAATTGCGCTTTTAGTTTAACATCGTCGGGCTGCAATACAACTAGCCCATATTTCCCAAAATAAGCATGTACCAAACTAAGTGTAGCTTGGTTTATAGTAGCACCCTTACTATAAGCGTTCTTTAAACTATCCAGCGCTTCTCCACCCTGTTTTTTTACACTCCAAAACCCTTCAATATTTTTTATTAAACCCAATAAGGCGTCGTCCACTTTCATGCGACCAATTGCCCCGGTTTGTTTTGTAATCCACTGATGTTTTGCTCCATCTAAATAAAAACTACCCACTTCATCAATATCAGCATCTTCGGACCCCATATAATATACAGGAACAAAGTTGTTTTGCGGGAACTGCTTTTTTAAATCGGCTGCTAATTCAATTGCATGAATGATTTTATAAAAAAAGTAAAGCGGCCCAGTGAAAATATTTGGCTGATGTGCCGTAGTAACTACAAATGTATTTTCTTCCCCTAATAATACTACATTGGCATTAACTGCTTCAATAGGTACGATATTTGAATATTGTTCTTCTAATACACTAACCAACACCTTCCTATCAATAGAAAAATGCTTGCGTTGTTCAATTGCCTTTGCGACTCCTTCTAAATTGGGCGCATAATTTGCAAAAGCTAAGGCCGATGGCTTAGCTTCTATATAGTCATTCACTAATTTTGAAAATAATCCAGTGGAATGATACGGTATTTGGGTAGCGCTAAATTTCATTATCTGTCATATCTTTTAAGCTCCGGTAAACTATAGTCAATTATTGAAATGCCAAGTTAAGGCAATCCCTCCTCAGTTCAAGTTAAAAGGCGCCCTAGTTAAGCAGACAATTTACCCTACAATATCGGTTACAATAACTACTTCCACTAAAAGCCCTAATAAGATGCGAATTTCGTGAAAAATGTATTGTAATACCTAATTAATTATGCACTAAAATGCCTGAAAAACAATCGATTATTACACAAAACAGCTAGCATGATGTAAAATGAATATATTTGAATACTCGTTTGTTTAAAAGCACAAAATAATTAGATATGGAAACCTATGGCAAAATTTTGCTAATTGCTATGCCCGCATTTTTATTGTTAGTATTATTTGAAAAATGGTATGGTTGGAAGAAAGGATTTGAGACTGTACGTACGCTAGATATGATTTCAAGTTTAAGTTCGGGTATCACTAATTCAACTAAAGATGTTTTAGGCATTAGTATTGCAATAATTAGCTACGGATGGCTTGTAGATCACCTAGCAATTATCCATATTAAAGCTAGCTGGGTGTTGTATTTAATTGCTTTTATTGCACTTGATTTTGCAGGTTATTGGGTGCACCGTTTAGCACATACGTATAATTTTTTCTGGAATAATCATATTGTGCATCACAGTAGTGAAGAATATAATTTAGCCTGTGCATTAAGACAAAGCATTTCTGTAATATTCAGGATTTATACATTATTATTACTTCCAGCAGCACTATTAGGTGTCCCTGAAAAAGTAATTGCTATTGTTGCACCCCTTCACTTATTCGCGCAATTTTGGTACCACACTAGGCATATTGGGAAAATGGGTTTTTTAGAATACATTATTGTTACCCCATCACATCACCGAGTGCATCATGCTATTAATCCAATATATTTAGACAAGAATTATAGTCAAGTATTTATTGTTTGGGATAGGCTTTTTGGAACCTTTCAAGAAGAACTTGCCAACACGCCAGCTGTTTATGGTGTAACAAGGCCAGTGAGTACTTGGAACCCCATTAAAATAAACTTCATGCACTTGTGGTTATTAATTAAAGACGCTTGGAGAACAAAAAGTGTAAAAGACAAGTTTCGCATTTGGCTGATGCCTTTAGGATGGCGCCCAGCCGATGTCGCAGACAAATACCCTATTGAAAAAATTACAGACGTTTACAATTTTGAAAAGTACAATACCCCAGCTTCAAAAGGCAAACAAATCTATTTATGGATACAATTATTTTGCATGCTACTTTTAGTGAGTTACCTATTTGGTAATGTGGCAAGCATTGGACATAGTAATATATTTTACTACGGTGCCTTTATTTTTATTCAAGTGTACGCATTAACTGAATTCATGGACCGTAATAAATTTGCATGGATAATGGAAGGCGTAAAAAATATGGCTTGTATTTATTATATTTTTTCGAACGGTGATTGGTTTGGGTCGGATACTTTATCCCCTGCCATTGCCCCAGTTTTAGTAGGTTACTTTATATTTAGTAGCGTTGCCGTTTACTATTTCACAATGGAAAAATTAGATCCTTCAAGCCAGTTAAAAATTGTTAGGTCTTAGGTATTAAAAACACTTCCCTAGTAAGTCTAGTATAAGCTAGTAGTCCCTATATCAAAAGAAGGTCGTATTAATTAGATACGACCTTCTTTTGTATTATGAAAACTATAACCTTACAATTAAGGTACTAGTTCCCCCTCTAAATCATAGTCGTATGCTTTGGTGATTTTTACCATCACAAAATCACCTGGCTTTAAACGCTTAGTGGTATTAATTACTACCTCATTGTCTACTTCTACACTATCAAATTCGGTACGTCCTAAAAAACGACCAGCTTCTTTCTTATCTACCAATACTTTTAATACCTGGCCTTCCTTTAATTGGTTTTTCTCTAAGCTAATTTCTTGCTGCACTTCCATGATTTCCTCGGCACGGCGTTGCTTTTCTTCGGCTGGCACGTCGTCCACTAAATCGTGCGCACTGGTGTTTTCCTCGTGGCTGTAAGTAAATATACCAACACGGTCAAATTTGTGTTCTTGTAGGAAACCTTTCAATTCCTCAATATCTTCTAATGTTTCACCAGGGAAGCCTGCAATTAAAGTGGTCCTTATAGCTATGCCTGGCACACGCTTTCTAATTTCATAAATTAGTTCTCCCATTTCTTCACGGGTAATATTACGATGCATTGCCTTTAACATATTGTTACTAGCATGCTGCAATGGGATATCGATATATTTACAGATATTGTCTCGCTCACGCATTACATCCAATACTTCCAACGGGAATTTTGAAGGGTAAGCATAGTGTAAACGTATCCACACCAAGCCTTCTACGTCCGCTAAAGCATTTAATAATTTTGGTAACGCACGCTCCTTATAAATATCTAAACCATAATAAGTAAGTTCCTGTGCAATTAACATTACTTCCTTCACTCCCTTTTTCACCAATCCCTTTGCTTCGTCCACTAATTGTTCAATGGTTTTACTTACGTGTTGGCCGCGCATTAAAGGAATGGCACAAAATGAACAAGTACGGTTACAACCTTCACTTATTTTTAAATAGGCGTAGTGTGAAGGAGTACTTAACAAACGCTCCCCTAATAATTCTGCTTTATAGTTAGCGTTTAACTGATTCAACATTAAGGGTAATTCCATGGTACCAAACCAAGCGTCTACTTCAGGTATTTCTGCAGCCAAATCCCCTCTGTACCTTTCACTTAAACAACCTGTTACATATACCTTGTCTAACTTTCCCGCTTTCTTTAAAGCTACTTGGTCCAATATGGTGTTTACGCTTTCTTCTTTAGCCTTATCAATAAAACCACAGGTATTTACCACTACAATATTGTGGTCTAGTTTTTTGTTTTCGTGCACCACGTTAATGTCATTAGCCACCAACTGACCGCTTAACATTTCACTGTCCACTAAGTTTTTACTGCAACCTAATGTGATGATATTTACTTTGTTTTCTTTAAGTGTTCTTGCCTTCATGCTAAATTATATTGATAGTCTCTATTTGTTTACTTCATTTGTGAAATGAAATGTAATGTCTGGGTTATTATTAATCTCGGTATTCAGGAACCATTCACTTTGTGCTAAGTATACTGGCGCTCCATCCTTGTCCTCGGCAGCATTTTGTTGTTTGTAACGCAAGAAATCGTTTAGCTTGTTTTTATCAGTTGAAGTTAACCAACATGCTTTATAAAAAGGTAAAGTCCTAAATTCACAAGCAGCACCATATTCCTGTAACAAACGATATTGTATTACTTCAAATTGTAAGTCACCCACACAACCAATTATTTTTTTATTCCCACCAAATTGGGTAAACAACTGTGCAACTCCTTCGTCGGTTAATTGTTGTATACCTTTTTCCAATTGTTTTGTTTTCATTGGATCCTTATTCACCAATTCCTTAAATATTTCAGGAGAGAACGTTGGAATGCCTGTAAAGAAAAACTTTTCTCCTTCGGTTAAAGTATCTCCAATTTTAAAGTTACCTGTATCAAATAAACCTACCACGTCACCAGGGTAAGCATCGTCAATAATATCCTTGCTACGTGCTAGGAAACTATAGGGGTTAGTGAAACGTACGTCCTTGTCTAAACGCACATGCTTGTAATATTTATTACGCTCAAACCTGCCACTGCAAACACGCATAAAAGCAATACGGTCACGGTGTTTAGGATCCAAATTGGCATGTATCTTAAAAATAAAACCACTGAATTTATCTTCGCCTGCTTCCACCTTGCGCACATTGGTTTCTCTATCACGAGGCACCGGTGCAATTTGAATAAACGTATCCAACATCTCCTTCACTCCAAAGTTATTTACTGCAGAACCAAAAAATACAGGCGCAATATGCCCCGATAAATATTCGGCAGGATTTAATGGTCCATATACACCGTCAATTAATTCTACATCTTCTCTTAAAGTGGCAGCATCCCTATCACCAATTTTAGCTTGTAATACCGGGCTTGCCAAATCGGCAATATCTACCACATCATCGTCGTTTGCTTTTGTACTTGCTGTAAACAAACGTAAATTTTTCTCGTGTAAATTATATACTCCTTTAAATTCCTTACCACTATTAATAGGCCAAGTCATTGGGTGTAAGGAAATTTTTAATTCATTTTCAATTTCTTCTAATAATTCAAAACGGTTTTTACCATCACGGTCCATCTTATTAATAAACACAATTACCGGTGTCATTCGCATTCTACACACTTCCATTAAACGCCTTGTTTGAGGCTCCACACCATTCACACTATCAATAACCAATATAACGCTATCCACAGCAGTTAAGGTTCGGTAAGTATCTTCCGCAAAATCCTTGTGTCCTGGCGTATCCAATAAGTTAATTAAAATGCCTTTGTATTCAAATGACATTACCGACGTTGCTACCGAGATACCTCTTTGGCGTTCTATCTCCATAAAATCCGAAGTCGCATGCTTTTTTATCTTGTTGCTTTTTACTGCACCCGCCGTTTGAATGGCACCACCAAATAACAAGAATTTCTCCGTCAATGTGGTTTTACCAGCATCGGGGTGAGAGATAATTGCAAAAGTTTTTCGTCTGTTAATTTCTTTTTCGTACTTCATACTTTTCCTTCTTTCCTAGTTCTATTTTAAAACCCTTTAATCCAAATTAATTAAACCTATACTTTATTAAAAATGGCCCGCATTCAAAAAACTTTGAATCACGAGCCATTCAATATATTCAGTAAACTAGTTAGATATCAATTGCTTCGCCATAAGCTGCCGCAACTGCTTCCTTTAAACCTTCACTCATTGTTGGATGCGGGTGAATTGCGTTTAAAATTTCGTGTGCCGTGGTTTCTAACTTACGTGCAACAACTGCTTCTGCAATCATTTCAGTAACATTCATTCCTATCATATGACAGCCTAAAAACTCGCCATACTTCGCATCAAAAATTACTTTCACAAAACCTTCTGTTGCACCCGCTGCACTTGCTTTACCGCTTGCAACAAATGGAAACTTACCTACTTTAATTTCATATCCTGCTTCTTTAGCTGCTTTTTCAGTGTACCCTACACTTGAAATTTCAGGAGTGCAATAAGTACAACCTGGGATATTGTTATAGTCGATACCTTCTGGTAAATGAGCATGTTTCTTTTCTTGGTAAGCAATATGTTCCGCTGCATTAATTCCTTCTTTCGCTGCAACGTGCGCTAATGCTTGGCCAGGAGAACAATCCCCTAAAGCATAAATACCCGCAATGCTTGTTTGTTGATACTTATCAACAATAATTCTTCCTTTTTCTACTTTAACACCATTTTGTTCTAATCCTAAATTCTCGATATTTGAAACAACCCCTACTGCACTTAAAACCATATCCGCTTCTAAAGTAACAAAGCTACCGTCTTGTAATTTCACTTTTGCTTTAACACCTGCACCAGTTGTATCAAGTGATTCAACAGAAGCATTGGTCATAATTTCTATACCTTGTTTCTTGTATTGCTTTTCTAATTCCTTAGAAATATCTTCATCCTCAACAGGCACAATTCTTGGCAAAAATTCAACAATAGTCACTTTCGTTCCCATGCTATTGTACACATAAGCAAACTCCACACCTATTGCACCACTACCTACAATGATCATGCTTTTAGGTTGTTCGGTAATAGACATTGCTTCACGGTATCCTAATACTTTTTTACCATCCTGCTTTAGGTTTGGCAATTCTCTTGAACGACCACCTGTTGCAATACAAATATATTTAGTATCGATTACTTGAGTTGAACCATCGGCAGCCTTCACTTCTACTTTACCTTTTGATTGCACTTTACCGTAACCCATAATCACATCTATCTTATTCTTCTTCATCAAAAACTGCACCCCTTTACTCATTTTATCGGCAACCCCACGGCTACGTTTAATTACCGCACCAAAATCATGGTTCACGCCAGTTGTAGTAACGCCATATTCAGCACTATGTTTTACGTACTCATAAACTTGAGCACTTTTCAACAAAGCTTTGGTTGGGATACAACCCCAGTTTAAGCAAACACCCCCTAAACTTTCTTTTTCAATAATCGCTACTTTCAAGCCTAATTGAGAAGCACGAATTGCCGCTGGATAACCTCCAGGACCACTACCTATAACTATAACGTCGTATGCCATTTTACTGAGTATTTATATTAATGAATGAGGGTGCGAAAATACCCCCAAAAATGCAAATGGAAAAAACTATTCAAAGAAAACCCGTACCATCTGGAAAAACCACTTATTATCGTTCGGGCGCTGCTTATTCATCTGGGTTTCATCGTACTTGCTTAAGCCAAATAAACCGGCCATATTGCCCCCACGGACGGCTATTTCGAGGTAGCCAGCCGAGTTAAACCAAGCTAACTTGTCAGAAACAGGCACTTCCCCATAGTGTTTACTGAGTACTTCGATGGTTTCATTGCGGGTAAATACAATTTTAAAAGGTCTTCCCTGTGCATGACTATCGAATTCTTCCTTGCGGATATTGACCACCACATTCTCAAATTGATCAATAAATAGAATTTGACCTTCCATCCAATTTGGCCCTAAAGTGGGTTGCATTGGATAAATCTCCTGAATAGATTCGGCAAGCTCCCCTGCGTCAGCCATATTCCCCGAAGCAAAAAAGTAGGCCACCGATTCCACAATCCGTTCAGTTATTTGAATAAAAGTATGCGCCCCTTTGCAATTTATTTTCACAATATCCTTTGGCTTAACTCCCAATAGCATGGTTAAAAACCCATTATCGGGTGTGATAAAAAAGTGACCATTGTAATGTGCAAATAAAACATGTTCCTGAGGAAACTGAAAAAAGTTAACCATCACCAAATGCACTGTCCCTGCTGGGTAAAATTTGGCCGCGTTGTTAAATATATAAGCCCCTTGTTGGTAATTTTTTGAAGAAAGATAATGCGTGATATCTGCAATTGTGCAACCAGGGATGGTTGACAATATTTGCCCCTTAATCGCTCCAATGATGAAATCCTCTTGGCCAATATCTGAAGTAAGGGTTATTATAGGCATATCTAAATATTAACGAAAAAATGCAGTTTATATTTTAATAATGTTCAAGTATTATTAAGTCCTTTTATTAAATATGTTTTTATCGAACCAACTTACCTTGCTTAAAGAAAAAATGATGTACTAGTTTGTCCGCCCAAGCAGGGAAAAATTTATTCATAAACACAGCTCGCTTACCGGTAAAAGTTAACACTAACGTGCGTTTACGCTTAT
Organism: uncultured Bacteroidota bacterium; assembly: GCA_903944755.1. GTDB lineage: Bacteria > Bacteroidota > Bacteroidia > Chitinophagales > Chitinophagaceae > Sediminibacterium. The sequence continues at coordinate 2,781 of CAJATB010000017.1, read as the reverse complement.
CAATAGCATGTATTATGTGACTTGCGCAAGCTTCAGCACTCATCATTTCTCCCTCGTCCATTGGGGATTCCCCTTGCGCTTTGGCATCTTTATTTAATGCCGCATTCCTAATATTTGATGTAGTAAAACCAGGACAAACCCACATTACATGTGTACCTGTGTCATATAATTCTGTTTTCAAAGCTTCAAGCCAACCATTTAATGCATATTTAGACGCCGAATAACCACTCCTGCCTGGCAAACCGCGGTAACCTGCAATACTTGAAACACCCACAATTACACCGTTATGCTTTAAAATATACGGCAATGCAGTTTTCGTGCAATATACAGTACCCCAAAAATTTATGTCCATTACATTTTTAAGTGTGTCATAAGAAACCTCACTCACTAAAGCACGCATAGATACACCTGCATTGTTAATTAAAATATCAATGCCATCCCATTTAGCGGACACAGCACCTATAAATGCTTCACAATTGGCCTGTATCGCAACATCTACCTGCATAGTAAACAATTCGCTACCAGGATGCTCCTGCGCTAATAAGGCTAATTTCCCTTCGTTACGCCCACAGGTAGCCACTTTGGCTCCTAATGTTAAGAACTGTTCCACTAAAGCCTTTCCGATACCTTCAGAACCACCTGTAATTACCACAACTTTGTCTTTGAAATCGGCCATGAGTTTGAATTTGTACAAATGTAATTAGAAATTGAAGATGAACAACTTAGATAAGTTTTGATTGGGGAAAATAAAAGTGCTCATTTATTTGGTAAGTTTTTATTAATGCTTATTTTTGCACTCCTCAAAAGGGAAACGGTTTTAGATTCTGTAGCTCAGTTGGTAGAGCAATACACTTTTAATGTATGGGTCCTGGGTTCGAGTCCCAGCGGGATCACAAAGCTCCCCGAGAAATCGGGGAGCTTTTTTTATGCTTAGGAACGAAAGCAAGCAGTGTAATGTATAAAAGATGGCGACACAAGCTTGCTTGATGGAGCCAGATTGCAATACATTACAACGAGCGAAGCGAGTGCTTGCTTGAGTGGATGAACATAAAAAAAGCAAAAGCAACACACAGTGTTGCGTTAAAGAGCTTTGAGCTAGCTCAATGCGGAGGGAAGTCGGCGAAGTGAAACGAAGCCGACAATCCCTCATAGAGATACTTGAAAAATTTAGACTTAAAGCTCATTGCATAAGGAAGTCGGCGAAGTGAAACGAAGCCGACAATCCCTCATAGAGATACTTGAAAAATTTAGATTTAAAGCTCATTGCATAAGGAAGTCGGCGAAGTGAAACGAAGCCGACAATCCCCAATAAAAAAATAATGCGATTTAGTACTTAGCGTGAAAATCAAACCAACTTACATGATTTAATGGAGCATCCCCATTATTCTGATAAAATGCATTAAACAAGTTTGTCACTTCAGCTTCAGTCATCCATTCACCTTTAGTGTTTTCAGCAAAAGGACCAGAAGATCCATATTCGTGCTTAAAATTAATAAATTTTTGAACCCTAAGTTTTAGGCCGTTTTTTATAACTTGGTATTTGGGGAACAGCTTGTTTTTTTCTTTATTTAATGAAATAGGCCTGAATGAATCAGACTGACTTATCATTTTGAATTTTGTATAGCCTTTAGAACTGAGAATTTTCAACCATTCTAAACTACATGATTCACAAGAAACATATTTAGGCCCACCACCATTATCGGGAATACCAGTTAAACAATAATGGTCATTCCCTTCTATATCTACTTTCATGTAAAATGGAATACCATGCTGCTCAAATACTTTCTCTATGGTTGTACATTGAATATCTTTAGTCTCAAAACTTGTACCATTTCTAGACCCAATTGACTTGTCAAAAGAACTCCATTCTGTTAAACGATGATTAATATAAAAAGGGATTATCTTTTCTTCATTTGAGATACCAATATTTAATATTCTTAATTGACCAGATTGGATTTCTTTCTTAAACCTTTCTTTTGATTTTTCTACTAAAAATGGATTGGCTTCAATTGCAATAACATCAAACCCATTTTTTAGATAAAATCGAGTATCCTCCCCTACATGCATCCCTATGTCAAAAATTAAATTATTTACCATGCTCGTTTATAAAGTTTTAGAGTAATTAAATAGGCCAAATAAGAACATACGCATTTTCTGAAATAAGACATAAAAATTATTATTAACTCAACTAATGCGAGGTGAAAATAATCAATTTTATAATTGAATATAGGATTTAAGTTATATTTTAATTTGCCGCTATATAGTAATACAGAAGGTCCGTTATGACAAATTAAATAGCCTACTTACAATACTTACTTATATTAGCTTCCGCATCAGGATATTGCTTAGCCTTGGCCTTTTGTAACAAAGCGCATGCTTGATCCTTTTTACCTAAAGAAATATAACACATTGCGGCATAAAAATCGGATTTCCCGGTAGTTGCGGTAGTAAAACTAGCAGCTTGTATGAAATAAGGGATCGCTTTTTCAAACTGTCCATTGCTATAATAACAAATTCCAACATTCTCAATGTAAGCGTAGTTATTAGGATTCGCGGCAGATGCTTTTGAGAATAATTGAGCCGCTTTGCCATATTGTTTCTTCCCAAAAGCAGCCATCGCTTGTTGTTCGAAATTATTAGGCGCTAGGACAAATGAGTTGTTGCCATAGATAAGTGATTTTATATTTAAGAATAATGCCGAATCCGCTGGAAATTTAACCAACGCAGTGTCTAACATCATTCTCATTTTAACCGACGCTCCTTTTTTCACTTCATACATTC
>CAJATB010000016.1 GCA_903944755.1 uncultured Bacteroidota bacterium | reverse complement strand
TGCTATTACGGTATCCCCAGCACCACTTACATCGGCAATACTACGTATATGTGTGGGTATTAATTGTTGCGTATTTTTACTTGCGAAATATACCCCATGTTCCGATAAAGTGATAAAGGAAATTTCATGCTGCAAGTTTGCTGCTAATGCAGTATGTATTTTACCCAAATTTTCTAAATTCACTGCTCCTATTTCTAGTTTTAGCCCCTCTTTAACTTCTTTCAAATTTGGTTTAAAAATGGTACATCCTTTGTATGCTAAAAAATTCTTTTGTTTAGGATCTACGGAAGTGGGAATATCTTTTTGCTTGCAGTAGGCAAGTAAGGAACTTATTACACGTTCTGTAAGCACCCCTTTATTATAATCCTCTAGGATAATTAAAGAAGGCTTTTCTTTTTCAACGTATTCAATGAAGCTTGCTAATAACTTGTCTTCTTCCAATGTACTAATATCATTGGTATGTTCATGGTCAAGGCGCATCATTTGCTGATTGCGGCCCATAACACGCACTTTATTGGTAGTAATACGGTTGTCACTCGCATAAATATAATTAGTATTAATCCCTTCTTTTTTTAACAACTCAATAAGTTCGGCACCTTCGGCATCTTTCCCAATAACTGCAAACAACGTAGTTGGCGCACCAAGCGACCTTAAATTTAAAGCCACATTTGCAGCCCCTCCAACCCTCGTTTCCTTTCTTTGAAGGGAAACTATAGGCACAGGCGCTTCGGGCGAAATACGGTCCACGTTTCCCCACCAATAGGTATCAAGCATAATATCGCCTACTACCCCAATTTTGGTGTGTTGAAATGAGTCAAATAAGTCCGAAAATGATTTGTCATCCATCATGTACTAAGCCTTTTTTTGATTACGTAATGCGATATAATACAAAGGTATGCCAATGAGTGTTATAATTAAACCTGGCCATGTAAAATTGGGCTTATAAATAATCAATAATACACAAAAGCAGGTACCCATTAGTATATAAATAGCTGGCAAAACTGGGTAACCAAAAGCCTTATATGGACGATCCATTTCTGGCCTTTTTTTACGTAAAATAAATATGCCAATAATAGTGAGTATGTAAAAAATTACAACAATAAAGGAAACCATGTCCAATAAGTCCCCATACCTTCCACTTAAACAAAGCAATCCCGCAACAATACACTGTGCCCATAAAGCCCATTCAGGTACTGCATTCTTATTTAACTTACCCGCATTCTTGAAAAACAAACCATCCTGCGCCATGGTATAATAAACCCTTGCTCCAGCTAATATTAACCCATTGTTACAACCAAAAGTGGATATCATAATCATCACCGCAATTACATAGGTGCCAATATTTCCAAAAATTACATTAGAAGCTGCAACAGCTACCCTGTCGGCTGGGGCATTAGCAATAGCATGTAAAGGAAGCACACTTAAGTACATTAAGTTGGCTGCGATATAAATAACTGTTACAATAAGTGTTCCTAAAAATAAACTTAACCCAATATTTCGTTTTGGATTTTTAATTTCTCCGGCAATAAAAGTGACGTTATTCCAAGCATCACTACTAAAAATAGAACCTACCATACTTGCTGCAATTGCTCCTAATATGGCCACACCAAAAATGGGTGTAGCTGCGCCATCGGAAGCAATATTATTCATTGACCAAGCATGCTCCCAATTCGCATTCCAAATACTTGAATCCGCTGCTAATAAAAAACCGAAACCTATCAATCCAAAAAGAGAAGCTAGTTTTGTTATGGTAAAAGTGGTTTGTATTAATTTACCCGCTTGCACCCCTTTAGTATTAATAAAAGTTAAAAGTACTATTGTGGCAATGGACAATAACTGGGCGGGATATATTTTTAAAAAACCTAATTGAAATAAAATATTTGCATCGGTCATTTCCAAGGACGGGAAGAAATAGCCCGCAAATTTACTGAACGCAACTCCTACCGCTGCAATAGTGCCCGTTTGAATTACAGAAAAAAAACTCCACCCATATAAAAATCCTAGTAAAGGATTGTATGATTCTTTTAAATAAACATATTGTCCTCCTGCTTTAGGAAACATGGCACTTAACTCCCCATAACTTAAGGCAGCGGTAAGTGTCATAAATCCCGTTAGTAACCAAACTACTAGTAACCAGCCCGCCGAACCAACATTTCTTGTAATATCGGCACTTACAATAAATATACCTGAACCTATCATACTTCCCGCCACTATCATTGTAGCATCAAAAGCACTTAACCTTGGTTTAAATTCTGATGTTGTTGTGTTAGACACATATTATTTGTATGATGAAGTTGGCAAATTCTATTTCAATTTAAAAGATTATTCGAGTGCAATTGAATATTTTGAAATTGCAATTACAAAGAAAGATTGCAAGAATATA
>CAJATB010000015.1 GCA_903944755.1 uncultured Bacteroidota bacterium | reverse complement strand
AGGAGCTGTAAAGTTTTACAAAGACGTATATCACCAATTTACGTATTAACTATTATTATGTTTTAATAGTCTTTTCCTTTTTTAACTAAACTTTCGTTTAACTGAACTTTACTGAAACGGGATGCCTGTTTTTAATTGCTTATCTTTGCAACTTACCTTTTTTGAATTATCCCCTATGAATAAATATTTTATTACATTATTAATATTGTCTTTTTTTACTTTACAGTCCTTTAAGACCGATGCGCCTATCCCAACAAGCGCATCAGCATCAGTTAGGTCGTCCTTATTAGCAGGTAAATTAAATATTAACAGTGAAGCTGTACGCTTAGCAATTACTGGATATGAAAAACTTAAGCAATTAGGCAAACTCACTAACATGCGCTATTTGACTATTGCCGACTTTAGCAAACCTAGTAATGAAGAAAGATTTTATATAATTGATATGCAAAACCAAGTCATGTTAATACAGACTTTGGTTGCACATGGTCGTAATTCGGGCATGTTATTTGCAAAATCGTTTTCTAATAAAAGTGCTTCTTTCCAAAGTAGCTTAGGTTTTTATATTACAGGCAATCCGTATAACGGTAAACATGGCACTTCACTTGAACTAAATGGTGTTGAGCTAGGCATTAACGACCAAGCTAAGCAACGTGCAATTGTCATTCATGGTGCCGATTATGTAAGTGATAACTTTGTTAAATCACAAGGGTATGCAGGGAGAAGCCTAGGATGTCCTGCCGTTCCAAAAAAAGAAGTTAATACTATTATTCAAGCAATAAAAGGAGCTTCGTGTTTATTTGTTTATGCTCCTAATAGAAGTTATTTAAAAACATCAGCGCTTATTAATTAGCGCATATTGCATTTTATACTATGTTATAATAATTGCATACCAAAATAGCCTAAAGAGGTAAATAAAGCACAGCGCGTTATTACCCCAACACAACACCAAATTACTAGTTTATTTATTGGGACATTAAATCCAACTCCAACACCAATACTAATTGGCGCCCCAACGGTCATGGTGCCTAAAAAACCTAATCCAATTAGACCATATTTATTCCAAATTTTTAAAACTAAACCATCGGGTGCTTTTTTCACCTCTCTTACCTTTCTATATTTATTTAAAAAATGCTTTATTTGCTTACCTAAATATGCCGTCATAAATACTCCAATTAAGCCTCCAATTGTACTTGATATGAAAATTAAGAAAGGAGATAATTTAAAAGCAAAACCTGCCGGTATTGCTGCATATACCTCAAATGTGGCAAGTCCCACCACGGTTAATATTTTAATTAGCATGAATCTTTTTTAGAGTTGCAAGATAGCTACAAACTAATGACAATTGCTATTAAAAATAACTAAAATGCAAAAGGAGTTTTAATGTAGTAGTAATGGACCTCTTAATGAATAATATATCACGTTGAGTATTGAGCTAATATATCATGTATGTTTTTAAACTCCTCTAAAATTTAAAATCGATAATTCAAAGTAGTATATAGTTGCCTTGGCGCAATGGGGTTTATGCTATAATTATCGTGTACTAAATAATTAAGGGTGTTGAATACATTTGACAACTTGCAATTTATTCCCAATTTTTTATAAGTATACCCTAGCGATAAATCAATGGTAGTATAATCGGATAATGCAATAAGCCTGTTGCCTACTATTGCTTGCCCAACTATATTATTGTAACCGCCAAAACGTTTGCCCGTATAAAACCCTGATAAACCAATTTTAATATTTTTAAGTTTGCTAGCATTAAAAGTATAAAATACACTTGCATTGGCAGTATTAGAAGGGGCATTGGTTAATTTTTCGCCTTCTATATTTGATCCTTTTGTGCCGGATGCATGTGTGAACCTAATATTATTATATGCGTATCCTGTAATAAAGTAAAAATTATTGGACAGGTTACCATTCAAACCCACCTCAAAACCATCACTTGTTGTTTCTCCACTTAATGTTTTTACAGTTGCATCTGTATTAGGGGTTATTCCATCGGCCTTATATTGTGCTTGTTGTGCAAATCGGCTATTTATTATTTTATAGACACTTAAATTTGTCGACAACCTCCCGTTTAAATAGGTATGTTTTGCCCCAAGTTCATAGTGGTCAATTACTGATGCTGGTAATAAATTACCATTTACGTCAATGCCAGTGTTGGTAGTAAAGTTATTTGCATAACTTAAGTAGTAGGCACTGTTTAAAGTTGGTTGGTATACAAAACCTGCTTTTGGAGAAAGAACACGGTATTTAGTTGTTGGCGTGGTGCCTTTTATGGAAACGTAAGGCCTAGTGGTAGTAGCCATGCTGTCAATGGTAGTTTGAACAGTAGCTTGGTAACTATACCTCAAACCCATGAATACTTTCACCTGTTTTGTAATATTTATTAAATCTTGAAAGTACACACCCGCTCTATTTGATGGTGCTTTAATGCTATTTGTATTTATTGCATTTGGTATATACCTTGGCTGAATATATTGTGAGGGATTTAATAAATTAATAGTATCGTAGGTTTTTAAAATTGAACCATTTTCTTTCAAAACAGCATATCCATCGGTGAATGTTGTAACACTTGTAAAATCTACCCCTACTAAAAAATGGTGCTGCATTTCTTTAATATTAATGATTCCTTCTACATTAGATTGAGCAACAATATTTTTTTCTGTACTGCTGGCTCTTGCTAAAGGACGCGCAATGATACCTAATTTATCAGCTGTATTTAAGTTGCCAGCCCCATAGGAATCTACGTCGGTATTTTGTAACATGGCCGAACTGTTTAGCGAAAACCTTTCATTAAACACATGTTTTAATGTAGCAGATGCACTTAATTGTGCTACATTATTATAAGCCCAGTTTACATTTTGATTTCTAGAACGCGGTATTGCCCTGTTCAGTGTCCGCCCACTATCTAATATTCCAATGCCAAGGTCTGGCGTTAATTCCGCTTTTAAATATTCTTGTTGTAATAATAAGCTAGTTCTGGACCCCAATTTAAAAAGCAATGATGGGTTTATATATTTCCTAATAGTTTTGATCCTATCTCTATAGCTACCATCATTTTCATAAGAACCTACCACCCTAAATGCTATTTTTTTATTAATTGGACCGTATATGTCTACTACAGGCTTGTATTGCTGATTGCTACCAAAAAGTATTGAAACATTTCCACCATGTTCAAATTGCGGTTTCTTATTTATTAAATTAATAATTAAACCTCCTGATGAACTACCATATAAAAAGGCCGAACTGCCTTTAATTATTTCCACAGATTCTAAAGTTGCCGCTTCAGGCATACCAGCAATATTGTAAGGCAAGCCATTTTTAAATATACTTCCGCCTCCCGCGCCACCTGTGTTGCCAATCATATAGCCTCTTGCACTATATGATTCATTCACCCCTAAGCGGGTTTGTACAAGGGAAACGCCGGGTACATTCTTTACTAAATCTCCAACACGAATTGCCTGTTGGTCTTGAATAATTTTATTATTTATAATACCTATCGACAAAGGTAAATCCCTGTCAGGGATATTCATTTTCCCAATGTATAGTCGCTTTTGCTTTGCTGCTACAATCACCTCTTGTAATTGGTTACTTTGAATTTTCAGTTGAAAGGCTAGTAGTAAATTGCCCCCTTTTTGTAAAACCAAGTCCTTCTTCAAGGAAGCATGCCCGATATAACTAATTTCAATTTGGTAATTTCCTTGGCTTAATCCAGTGAATTCGAAAAATCCGTCTTCGTTGGTAATTGTGGTATTAATCTTTTGTCCCACTTTAAGTATAACGGTCACTTCTTCGGCTGGTTTATTATCCGCTGTGGTAATTTTTCCATAAATCCTCCCCCCAATTATAATTTCAGGATTATTTGCATAACAAACATTGGCAAATACAATAATTCCTATAAAAAAGGCTACGATTTTGTTAAAAGACACAGTTCTTATATTTCAGCGAAAGTAAAGTCACTCAAAAAACATCGGTAGCGAAAACGGGAAAACTGTTTTACGAATTAAGGAACAAATAAGTACTTCAGCGCTAGTGGGGAAGCGACTAATAAGTTTTGATAATTTAATTGTTTACAGTGCTTGTATAGGTTTAAAATCTGTTCCTAATTGGCATATGGGAACATATTATTGTTACAAATGCATAGGCTTTTATACTTATAAGAATAAATTCGTCATTCATTAAAAAATCATTAATTCTATGAAAAAACATTTTATTGTCACTATTTTGGGTGTATTCATTCTTTCTTCTTCAAGCTTGTTTGCGCAAAAAGAAAATATTGCGAACAAAAACATCAAGTTTTATTCTCGTGTTTGGGATGT
>CAJATB010000014.1 GCA_903944755.1 uncultured Bacteroidota bacterium | reverse complement strand
GTAGCGTTACTCAACCTTTCATCCATAGTAACTACTAAATAATTTAACATTGTAATTATTATGGCTTCTTTACTTTCGAAATGCCTATAAATGGCACTTTCGGTAAACTTCATTTCCTTAGCTAAATTTTTTATTGTCAAGCCATGAATGCCCGATTGTGTTAGAATTTTACCGGCTGCTTGTATAATTTCTAATTGCCTTTTTGAGATTGAGTCCATTTTTATAGCTTTGTTAGTAAGTGTTCACTAACAAAGCTACGCAGGTCATTTATTACAGGGGCATGACTTTGGTCATAATGATTGTTTTTAGTACTTCGAATTCAGCTATTTTATAGTAAACAGGCTTTAAATGTTATTGTGTGGTATTATTGCAATACACTTGAATTATACTAATTCTTAGCTCCACTAACTTCTAATATCCCTGTAGTGGTGCAAAACTTGGCCAGAACTTACTCCAAACAAAAAGGGTCTACGCTTTTAACAGCATAAACCCTTGATAATGTTGCCTTTCGGCTGTGGGCCCACCTGGGCATGATCCAGGGACCCCCTGATTATGAGTCAGGTGCTCTAACCAACTGAGCTATAGGCCCGCATCTTTCGATGTAGGCTGCAAAAGTAGTAATTTTTAACCTTTTTTACTGCTATCTACCCTTTTTTTCTGCTATTTTTGCTAAATGAAGAAAGTTATTTTATCTGCAGTGGCTATTATGTTCTTTGGAACTTTATTACAAGCCCAAACTTCCACCAATAATTCTAAAATTGATTTAACAGGTCGTGCTGCTGACCATTTAATGTTTCAAATAGGAAGTGACTCATGGACTGGCAAACCAGATAGTGTTAAAACAAGTGGTTTAAGTAAGCATTTCAATATTTACTTTATGATGGATAGGCCTTTTAAGAAGAATCCTCATTACAGCTTGGCTTATGGAGGTGGTATTGGAACTTCAAACATTATGTTTGACGACCATACTAAAGTGGATGTAAGGTCGGCGGCAACTACATTGCCGTTTACGCACTTAGATTCTTCTGCTAACTATTTTGCAAAAAATAAAGTAACTACCATTTACTTTCAAGTACCTGCGGAACTAAGGTATTACAGCAATCCTCAAAACCCTAGTAAGTCTTGGAAATTAGCTGCTGGTTTAAAAATAGGTACATTATTAAAAGCATATTCTAAGTCTAAAAATTATCAAACAGCAACTGGTGGTTCTATTTACGGTAAAGGATATATTGAAAAACACTTAAGCAAACGTTTCTTCAACGCTACCGACCTTTCGGTTACAGGTAGGGCTGGTTATGGCTTGTTTGCAATTCATGCGGCTTACCAAGTAACGGGTGTTTTGCGTGATGGTTTTGGCCCTGTAATGAACAAAGTTTCTGTAGGTTTCACAATAAGTGGTTTATAGAAATTAAAAATAGATTTTTGAAAGGCCCTCTTATCGGAGGGTTTTTTATTTGGCTAATGGATTAGATTATCTTTGTAAAAACGACATATTTTGATTGAGAAGAAGCAAATAATAAAAAAAGACGAAAAGGCAGTGTTGGTTGGCGTGATTCAGAAAGAAACTACTGAAGAACAAGTAAACGAATATTTACACGAGTTGGCTTTTTTAACAGAGACCGCAGGTCCCACTGTGCTTAAATCATTCAAGCAACGTTTACCGCATCCCGACAGCAGAACTTTTGTGGGCAAGGGTAAATTAGAAGAAATAAAAAAGTATGTAGCCCTAAAGGATATTGATTTAGTAATTTTTGATGACGAACTTTCTGGTTCTCAAATAGCAAATATTGAAAAGGAAGTGGGCGTAAGAACTATTGATAGAAGTGATTTAATACTTGATATTTTTGCAAGTCGTGCACGCACAGCGCAAGCTAAAGTGCAAGTTGAACTTGCGCAGTACCAATATATTTTACCACGTTTAAAAGGAATGTGGTCGCACTTAGAAAGGCAGGGTGCGGGTATTGGTTCAAGAGGCCCTGGTGAAACAGAAATTGAAACGGATCGCCGTATTGTGAAGGATAAAATTTCATTACTACGCAAGCGTTTACTTGAAATTGACAAGCAGTCATTCACGCAACGTAAAGAACGTGGCGAGTTTATACGTGTTGCCTTAGTGGGTTACACGAATGTGGGCAAGAGCACCATTATGAATTTACTTAGTAAGAGTGAAGTGTTTGCCGAAAATAAATTATTCGCAACGCTAGATACTACTACACGTAAAGTGGTTTTTGAAAACACGCCTTTTTTATTAAGTGATACCGTAGGTTTTATTCGCAAGCTTCCGCACCATTTAGTAGAAAGTTTTAAAAGCACTTTAGATGAAGTTAGAGAAGCCGATGTTTTATTGCATGTTGTGGATGTTTCACATGCGCAGTATGAGGACCAAATTGCAGTTGTAAATAAAACACTTCAGGAATTAAAAGCTTTTGACAAACCAGTCATTACTATTTTTAATAAAATGGATTTGTATAAAGAAAAATATTTTGATGAATGGCTAGAGGACGAAGTGAAAGAAGATATTTTAAGAGAACTTAAAGAAAGGTGGAGTATTGTTACCAATAATAATTGTGTGTTTATTTCTGCATTAGAAAAACAAAATGTAGAAGAATTAAGAACCATGATTTTGCATAAAGTGCGAGATGTGTATCAAATTAAATATCCTTACAAAACAGTTTTCTTTACCTAATGAGCGGCAATATAAATTGGGAGTTAGTTACCGACGCGCCTTTAACCTTAGAATGGCCCGACAATAATTTACTAGAATTAGAAGTAGCGGGCAAAAAGGTCACTTTAGCTAAGTGGAATGAAGGGTACTTTGCTTTTGCAAGTAAATGCCCACATGCAAGCGGTAGGATGGCTAGTGGCTATATAAATCCCCTTGGTCAGGTAGTTTGTCCGTTGCACCGGTACGCTTTTGATATGAAAAATGGCCGAAACACAAGCGGGGAGGGCTATTTTTTGAAGACTTACCCAGTTGAAACCCGACCGGAAGGAATTTTTATTGGTTTTAAGCCCTTTTCTTTGTTTTAATGTTTTGTTTGTAACTAAATTTTATTATTTTTGCCACCCTTAAAAGGTACATT
>CAJATB010000013.1 GCA_903944755.1 uncultured Bacteroidota bacterium | reverse complement strand
CCAAGGTCAGCTCCCATTGAACTAACTATAAGCGGGAGTAATAACGCCTTGGTAATGAAAACAGGGACTGCATTAAAGGAGATTATTGAAAAAATTCCAGGTGCTGATAATGTGAGACTTTCTGTGGAAGAAGGAAGTCCGGAATATAAAATAGTGCCCGATAAAGATAAAATGCAACGACTAGGGTTAACCACAGCGTATGTAGGCATGAATTTAAGAACTGCATTTTCCGGCAATAATGATGCTTCCTTAACAGAAAAGGGAATTGAATATCCAATTAGAATTTGGGTTGACGAACATAACAGAGAAAATGTAAGTGACATAAAAGAATTGAATTTAATTAACCCTAACGGGACACCGGTTCAAGTTGCTCAGTTTGGAAATGTGGTAAAAGAAAACGCGCCAACATTATTAGAAAGAAAAGATAGACAGCCTGCAATCACGCTTACTGCAGATGCCTTAGGCAGGCCATCAGGCACCGTAGCAGATGATGTTGTAGCTTATTTAAAATTAAACCCGCTTCCCGCAGGATTAGAAATGACTTGGGGAAGTGACATTAAAAGACAAGATGATAGTTTTGGCGCACTTGGTTCAGTATTGGTTATTTCGTTTTTACTGATTTATTTAATCATGGTAGCATTGTATGATAGTTTTGTGTACCCTTTTGTGGTTTTATTCTCCATACCAGTTGCGGCAATTGGTGCTTTTTTAGCGCTTAATTTAACTATGAACAACTTAAGTTTATTTGCTTTATTAGGTTTGATTATGCTTATGGGATTAGTAGTTAAGAACGCAATTTTAATTGTTGATTTTACCAATCAACTTAAACTACAAGGGAAACATTATAAAGAAGCATTAGTAATTGCTGGCAAGGGAAGAATGCGCCCAATATTAATGACTACCCTGTCAATGGTTATTGGTATGTTACCAATTGCACTTGCAAGCGGTACTGCCGCAGAATGGAAAAATGGATTAGCATGGGTAATTATTGGAGGCTTACTCTCCTCTCTTATTCTTACAGTTTTCCTTGTCCCAATGGTATATTATGTAGTTGACGGTTTAAAGGAACGGTTGCAAAAATAGCTGAGCCAATTACAGTATTAATCCCGGCCAAGTTCCGGGCCAGGTTTTCATCAAAAACGGGTTAAAAGAGGTGAATTATGAGAAATATTAATCTATTTCAATCTTGTATCCTATTGATTATCAATAAAATAAAAGGTATAGAATACCACCAGAAACCCTCATAATCAGGGGGTCCCTGGATCATGCCCAGGTGGGCCCACTGCCGAAAGGCAACATTATCAAGGGTTTATGCTGTCAAAAGCGTAGACCCTTTTTTCATTTGCATACAATTTGCATACATTCGGCCAAGTTTGGGCCAGGTTTTGTGTTTTTAGAGGGAAAACAGGGGTCAATGGAGGTGAAGGGGCTTTTTTACAAAAATTGTTATTTAATTACTATAGTCCATTCTATTGCCTTTAATCTTTTTTGAATAACCAATAAAGAAGCTAAAACATCAGATTCATTAGGGAAATCTTTATAGACAAGTGGTTTAAAATCAGAGCTATAAACCGTAGT
>CAJATB010000012.1 GCA_903944755.1 uncultured Bacteroidota bacterium | reverse complement strand
TGTGTATTATTTATCAACCAATGCCATGGGATCAAATGTAACAGCTGCTTGGAAAGCGCATAAGCAAGGTGCTTATTTTGCGAATCCTTGCTTTACACAAATTCACCCTACTTGTATTCCAGTAAGTGGCGATCATCAATCTAAGCTGACATTAATGTCAGAGTCCTTAAGAAACGATGGTCGTATTTGGGTTCCAAAAAAATTAGGTGAGACAAGAAAGGCAAATGAAATACCTGAAGAAGAAAGAGACTATTATTTAGAGCGCCGCTATCCTGCTTTCGGAAACCTAGTACCACGTGACGTTGCTTCGCGAGCAGCAAAAGAAAGATGTGATGCTGGTTATGGTGTAGGAACTTCAAAGCAAGCAGTATATTTAGATTACGCAGCAGCGATTGAAAGATATGGTAAAATAGAAGTAAGCAAGCAAGGTTTAAAGGATGTTAGCACTGACCAAATTATAGCAATGGGTAAGCAAGTTGTCAAAGAAAAGTATGGCAACTTATTCGAAATGTATGCAAAAATCACAGGCGAAAATCCTTATGAAGTGCCAATGCGTATCTACCCTGCTGTTCACTATACAATGGGAGGCCTTTGGGTAGATTATGAATTACAAACTAATGTCAAAGGTTTGTATGCATTAGGAGAAGCTAATTTTAGTGACCATGGCGCAAACCGTTTAGGGGCGAGTGCCTTAATGCAAGGTTTAGCAGATGGATACTTTGTTGCTCCTTACACAGTGGGTAACAACTTAGCTGACGAAATTTATAATGCAGCAATTCCAACAACGCACCCAGCATTTGAAGCAGCAGCAAAAGCAGTTGCAGATCGTATCGCTTCTTTAAAAAATATAAATGGTAAACAATCTGTTGAAAGTTTCCATAAGCGTTTAGGTAAAATTATCTGGAACGAATGTGGAATGTCAAGAAATAAAGAAGGTTTATTAAAAGCCATAGCTGATGTGCAAGCATTGAAAAAAGAATTCTGGAGTGATGTGAGAATTCCGGGTGAAATAAATGAATACAATCCTGAATTAGATAAAGCAAACCGTGTTGCGGATTTTATTGAATTAGGAGAATTAATGTGTGTTGATGCTTTAGACAGAGAAGAAAGCTGTGGCGGTCACTTTAGAGAAGAATACCAAACACCAGAAGGTGAAGCATTAAGAGACGATGAAAACTTCATGTACGTTGCTGCTTGGGAAAATAAAGGTCCGCATGAGTGGCAATTACATAAGGAGGAATTAAAATACGAAGTAATTAAACCTTCTCAACGTAATTACAAATAATCGCTCAAAACAAATAATACTTACTAGAATAATTTATAAGATATGTCACAAAACACAATGAATTTAAAGCTTAAAGTTTGGCGTCAAAAAAATGCTAACACTGCAGGTGCATTTGTTACTTATGATGTTGCAGGAATTTCACATGAAATGTCTTTCTTAGAAATGTTAGACATTTTAAATGAAAAACTAATTGTTGATGGAGGAGAACCTGTTGCATTTGACCACGATTGTAGAGAAGGTATTTGCGGAATGTGCTCATTGTACATTAATGGAAAACCACATGGTCCTTGGCAAGCAAATACAACTTGTCAATTACACATGCGTGCATTCAAAGACGGTGAAACAATTGTAATTGAACCTTGGAGAGCTAATTCATTCCCTATTGTAAAGGACTTAACAGTTGACCGTTCTGCTTTTGATAGAATTATACAAGCTGGTGGTTATGTAAGTGTAAATACTGGAAATGCTGTTGACGGCAATAGCTTACCAATTGAAAAAGACAAAGCGGACGCTTCCTTTGCAGCAGCAATGTGTATAGGTTGTGGCGCTTGTGTTGCAGCTTGTAAAAACAGCTCGGCAATGCTATTCTTAAGTGCAAAAGTGTCACACTTAGCGCTTTTACCACAAGGTGCAATTGAACGTAAATCACGTGTGTTAAATATGGTTGCTCAAATGGATAAAGAAGGATTTGGTGCTTGTACAAATACAGGCGCATGTGAAGCAACTTGTCCTAAAGAAATTTCTATATCAAATATCGCTCGTTTAAATTTAGAATATTTAGGCGCAGGTTTAACAGCTGAATAGTGGCTAACACTTTTTTTCAGTTCAAAAAATTTATCGTGCATCAGGAACATTCCGCTATGAAGGTTTGTACTGATGCATGTTTATTTGGTGCCTGGGTAGCGAAGGACGAAGCCATGGTAAAGGCTACTACAATTTTAGATATTGGCACAGGCACTGGTTTATTAAGTTTAATGTTGGCACAAGCCACAGCTACAAATAGTAATCCGACAAAAATTACAGCCATTGAAATTGAAGCTGCTGCTGCAACTGAAGCAGCTAGTAATTTTGCATTAAGTCCTTGGGCAAGTACTATGCAAGTTGTAAATAGTTCCTTACAGGATTATGGTGCAAGTGTTGTAAGTTCAAATGAACAAAAATTTGATTGCATTATAACTAACCCCCCATTTTATGAAGGTGATTTAAAATCACCCGACGAAAAAAAGAATATGGCTTCCCATAGTGTTGGTTTACCTTGGAGTGAACTGACCGAGCATGTTGGAAAATTAATAAATGAAGGTGGTAGCTACTATGTTTTAATACCAGCATTGCGTTCCTACACCATGCAAAAATTAACAGAAGCAAATGGCTTGCAATTAGTAGAGGAAGTGTTGGTACACAATACCTCCAAAACCTTGCCTATACGTGCTATGCAAAAATTTATTAAACCTACGCCAAGCGAAAAAGCACAAGGTCCCATTGTTGTTAAGCGCTCAAAAATTTTCATAAAAAATGCTAACAATAAATACGAATCCCTTTTTACCGAATTACTGCATGGGTATTATTTGCACCTTTAGTGTTTCGCATATTCAGCTAAATAGTTATACCTAGCATTAAGTTTCCCTTTTTCTAACATGGTTGCCCTTGAAATTATTTCATTGCCCTTCCCAATTAAATCAGGTATTACATATTTAATTAGTTGTTCGCCAAAAAAGCGACTTGCATCACGTGGTAGTTCATTCGGCAAATTACCTACAGCCATTATATCAATACTGGTTGCCAAGTAAGGTGCTGTCTTTTCAAAAGTTTGCATATCTGCCCCGTAAATAGGATCTTCAGAAGGGGCATCACCTAAGTTACAAGGAACACTACCATGTGCGTCGTCAGTAATATCGGCAATGGTGGTTAAGGCGAATTCATTATTTAGGTCGGCATGTGTAAATAATGGCGCAATGCCTTGCTCCCAATAAATACCATTCATTAAAATATTCACATGCGGCAAATAGTTATTAAATAAACATGTATAATTTTCAGGATGTTCATGGAAATCATTTCTTTCGTAATTGTTTGATTCTGTATGCCTATATAAATCGCCCCCTTTTAAATGCGTATATACTGGATAAGTATACTTGCGGCTTATAAATTCATCGGGTTCTACTTGTTGCACATCCATTAAGTTCATGATTTCTAAAATTCCATGTGCTACTCTACCCGATCC
>CAJATB010000011.1 GCA_903944755.1 uncultured Bacteroidota bacterium | reverse complement strand
ATTTGTGTATGTGGACACTTCTAATGCAGAAAATGTAGCCAACGCAATAACCCCTGCAACAAAATTAATATGGGTAGAAACACCAACAAATCCATTGATGAACATAACGGATATTGAAGCCGTCTCAAAAATTGGTAATGCCAATAATTGTATCGTTTGCGTTGACAACACCTTTGCATCACCTTACTTACAAAACCCATTGGACTATGGCGCAACCATTGTAATGCATTCTGCAACTAAATATTTAGGAGGGCATAGCGATGTAATCCAAGGTTGTTTAGTAATGAATGACGAAACATTACGAGACCAATTGTATTTTATTCAAAAAAGCACAGGTGCAGTTCCTGGACCACAGGATTGCTTTTTGGTATTAAGAGGCATAAAGACACTCCACGTTAGAATGCAAAGGCATTGTGAAAATGGAGAGAAGGTAGCTGCTTATTTACGTAACCATCCAAAAGTATCAAGAGTATACTGGTGTGGGTTTGCAGACCATCCTAATCACGATATTGCCAAAAAACAAATGCGTGGTTTTGGCGGCATGATGAGTTTCACTTTAAAAGACGACAGCATAGCTGCAGCCACTAAAGTATTGTCCAGTACAAAAATATTTTCCTTAGCAGAAAGTTTAGGGGGCGTGGAATCCTTAATTAACCATCCTGCAAGCATGACACATGCTTCCATACCACGTGAACAAAGAATTGCCAATGGCT
This sequence comes from uncultured Bacteroidota bacterium, assembly GCA_903944755.1. GTDB lineage: Bacteria > Bacteroidota > Bacteroidia > Chitinophagales > Chitinophagaceae > Sediminibacterium. The sequence goes on along the minus strand of CAJATB010000011.1, from coordinate 12,106 downwards.
TAACCGACGGCTTAATTCGTTTAAGTGTAGGTATTGAAGATGCAGAAGATATTATTGCCGACTTGGCGCAGGCTATTGGATAAATAATATTTAGAAATGGATAAAACACAAAGTGAGTAAGCAACAGGAATTAAAAAAAATATTAGACCAAAAAGTAAGGCAATACAATAAGTTGGATTTCATTGAAAAAGATCCAATTTGTATACCTCACAAGTTTAAAAAGCAGCAAGACATTGAGATTGCTGCTTTTTTTGCCGCCATATTTGCATGGGGCAACAGGACAACTATAATAAATAAGAGCAATGAATTGTTGGAACGCATGGATCATGCACCCTATGATTTTTGCATACATCACCAACCAAAAGATTTAAAAAAACTACTAGGTTTTGTGCATCGTACTTTTAATGACACAGATGCATTGTATTGCGTGGAGTTTTTTAAACACCATTACGCCAAAAACGAAACCTTGGAGACTGCATTTTTTGAAAACCAAATTACCGGCAAGAAAATTGATAATGTCGAATTCGCACTCATTCATTTTCAATCTTATTTCATGTCATTAGAGGACGCACCTAAGCGCACTCAAAAACATATTGCCAGTCCGGCAACAGGATCGACTTGCAAAAGGCTTAACATGTTTTTAAGATGGATGGTTAGAAAGGATAAACAAGGCGTTGATTTTGGATTATGGAATAGTATTAGACCAGCTAGTTTAATTATACCAATTGATGTGCATGTAGCTAGAGTTTCTAGGGCATTAGGGATTCTAAAAAGACCACAAACCGATTGGCTTGCCGCGATGGAATTAACGGAATATTGCCGAACTTTGGATCCTAAGGACCCTGTGAAATACGACTTCGCTTTATTTAGCTTAGGGGTTATAGAAAAATTCAACTAATGGAAATAAATTTATTAGCGTTAGAGAAATTATCAACTGCGGAACTAGAAGACTTTATTAACGAATGTATTAAAACCGATTTTTCCAGGTTAGTACAATTACTTTACCGAATTGATGTATCGGAACAAAAATTAAAAACAATTTTACAAGCAAACCTAAACGAAGACGCAGGTAAACTTATTGCTGCTGTAATAGTAGAAAGGTTAGCTGCAACAAAAAAAGCCAGAGAAAGCTTTTCTGATAGAAACGCTAAAATAGAAAATAGCGGAAATAATAATACAGAAAATAATAATACAGCATTCAATTCAGATGACGAAGGTGCCGAACGCTTATAAACTCAGTTCTTTATAAATCTCCTTTTTGTGGACGCATTACAATATCTTCCACTACTGCTTGCGGGCTTAAATGGGCAGCAGCAAAAATCATTTTAGCAATATCTTCCGCCTCCATTATTCGTTCAGAAGCTACCCCACTGTCTTTCCAGCTATTCGTATAAGTTGCTCCAGGACATACAGCGGTAACTTTAATACCACTATCCTTAAGTTCCAGTCTTAAATTTTTGGAGAAACCCAATAAAGCAAACTTGCTAATGCTATACGACCCTCCATGTGCATAGGCATTTAAGGAAGCAATTGAACAAATATTAAAAATATGTCCTTTGCCGAGTTTTAACATAGCAGGGAGTAAAGCACGCGTGGTATGATAAGCTGAATATAAATTTGAAGCCATTTGTTGCTCTAATACATGGTCCCCTTCGTCTTGTATATTGCCTGGTAAAAAGAAACCGGCATTGTTCACTAAAATATCAGGAGCACCCACTTCCAAGCACCAGTCGGCAAAAGCGATGCAGTCTTTTTTATCAGCTAAATCAGCAGTCGTTACATGAATAGTAGCTTGAGGAAATTGCTTTGTTAATTGTGCTCCAGCATTTAAAATATTAGCTGGTGTTTTACTACATAATAATAAAGTATGCCCTGCTTGAGCAAATATGGTTGCGATGGCATAACCAATACCTTGTGAAGCACCAGTGATAACTATATTCATATTAAATCAATTATTTATTAACTATATAATTTATTGCATAAAGATAGGAAGCAATGCTGTATTTTAGCAATTCATAATTAGTATACATGAACTATAAAGATTTGTTTTTTGATTTAGATCATACCATTTGGGACTTCGAGTTAAATTCAAAAGAAACTATTCAAGAATTATACGATACACATAACCTTGCGGCACTTGGGATTACCGACTTTGATGCCTATTTTACTGTTTATTCTGGACATAACCATCGATTATGGGACCGCTACACAAAGGGATTTATTAAACAGGAAGAATTACGTTGGAAAAGAATTTACCTAAGTTTACTCGACTTTAAAGTTGCCAATGAAAAATTAGCAAAAGAAATGTCCGTACAATATTTAGATATTCTCCCCTTTAAAAAAAATTTGTTCCCCTATACTATAGAAATTCTTAATTACCTGAAGGACAAGGAGTATAAAATGCACTTAATCACCAATGGATTTGAAACGGTGCAGTTACATAAAATTAAAAACTCTAAAATTGATCACTTTTTTACCGAAGTAATTACCTCAGAAGCAAGTAATAGCTTAAAACCACATGCTGGCATATTTGAATATGCCCTGCAAACAACTAAGGCAGTATTGGAAAATAGTATTATGATTGGGGACAATGAAGCTGCCGATATACAGGGTGGAATAAACTTTGGAATGGATACCATATTTGTAAATCATTTACAAGTAACCCCAAGTGTTAAAGCAACCTATACCATTACCCACTTAAAAGAATTAGAAGCCATATTATAAGCTCCAAATAATAGGGCTGTTCAACAAAAAAGCTACGACAGGTCGTAGCTTTTTAAATATCAATAAGTAGCTCAATAAAAACTACTATAATTTTTTTTTCAAATCATGCTTACCAAGAAGCCAACACCGTAACACCCCCTTTTACATGATCCCCAATTTTAGCATGAATGGTAGCACCTATTGGTAATAACAAATCTACCCTACTTCCAAATTTAATAAAGCCATATTCGTCACATTGGTTAAACTTTTGCCCCACACTCGTATAATTACAAATTCTTCTAGCTAATGCGCCAGCAATTTGCTTACATAAAATACTACCTTTTTCGTTTTCAACTACCACCGACCAACGCTCATTGTCAGTAGAGGATTTAGGATGCCAAGCCACTAAAAACTTACCTGGGTGATATTTATTGTAAACAATATTTCCAGCAATTGGCAAACGATTTACGTGCACATTAGCAGGACTCATAAATACACTTAATTGAATTCTTTTTTCTTGATAATATTCGTCTGGCGTAACTTCTTCAATTACCACTACTTTCCCATCGGCAGGGGCCACAATTGCGCCATCTACAATTGTCAACTTACGATTTGGCATTCTAAAAAAAGAAACAATAAAAAGGAAGAATCCAAGGGAAATAATAAATAGTGCCCAACCAGCAATTACGCTTACTGGAAACAAATAAGAAAAATTAGCAATATTCAATGCGCCTACAAATAAAGCAATCAATGAAATAGTAGCGGTCCCTTCTCTATGAATAGTCATATTTAAAATTTATGCGCAAATGTAAAACAACTAATACAAAAACTGAAGTAATAACCATACAAATGGGGTAGCCAGTAAAATAGAATCAAATCGATCTAAAAAGCCACCATGTCCTGGCATCATCTTACCGCTGTCTTTAACACCTGCTAGTCGCTTAAGCTTACTTTCAAATAAATCACCAAATGTGCCTGCAATTGAGGCAACAATACTGATATATAAAATTACCTTCTCTGATACTGGAATATATAAGCCCAAGCCCTTTGTAACTATTACTACCGACAAAATTATACCTGCAATGGTTCCCTCCCATGTTTTATTAGGAGAAATAGGCGACAACGGCGTTTTACCAATAAAGGAACCTACTAAGTAAGCCATGGTGTCATTCACCCAAATAGTAACAATTAAAATAAGGGGTATCGCATAACCAAAATCGCCAAAAAAGGTATTTGCCATGAATGCACGCAAAGGGTAAAACAAGGACAAGCTAAAGGAAATATAGAATAATCCGAAAAGGGTAATTGCCCAGTTTTTTGCATTGAATTTTTTATTAATAATTTCCGAAGCAAGTATGCCAAGAAATAATAATGCAACTAGGGGCATCCCCATTTTTTGAATCACAAAACCGCCCACTGTTAAAGTTGGAGCGCAGTGTGCCAGCATAATGGCAGTACCCGCCAATAGTGTTCCCCATTTATGTACAGCAGTAGTAGTCGCATAATTTGGGAAAATTAGCTTCATTAATTTTTGGTATTCATACAAGCAGCCAATTTGTATTATAATAAATAATTGAAAAAACGACCACTGGCTCCACAACAATCCAGACACCATTATCAATGCAAAAACTACTGCTGATGCCGCCCTTACTTTAAATACCGAAAAATTAAATGCCATAGAATAAATTTATACCCAATTTATAATTTAAATGAAATTTTAACGCAAGTCTAATGTACTAATTAGTGCTTCCGCTTTTTCGAAATATTCGGCTGGCACATACACTTCCACTTCACCCAAAAAAACATAAGAAGAATCTTGCTTATTCAGGGTTTTAGCGGGAATATCCTTTTCGTTCAATAGGCCCATTACTATTGAGGATTGAGCCAAAGCACTACTACTAAATACTTTTTTCCAGTCTTGCATCATTTGAAATAATATTTAATCTTCTCAATAATAAAAACACTAAAATTAGTGCAACAAATACCCAATAAAAAGTCAAGTTTTGTTCCAATACCGCATCCACTTTTTTAGGATCTCCTTTTACAAAATACAAAGTTGAAATGCCTACTAAATTATTCAAAAAGTGCATGAGCATCGGCAACCAAATAGTTTTAGTAAAAAAGTAAATGTACCCTAACATAATACCCAAGGACATTCTTGATAAAAATCCAAAATAGGAAAAATGAAAAGTACTAAAAACGATCGCAGTTATTATAATTGCCAAATGAGGTTTACCCGACCAATTAATTAGTATTTTTTGAAGCCCCGCTCTAAAATAAAGTTCTTCCACAATTGCTGGCACCACGGCAACAGCAATTATTGCAACTAGTAAATCAAATAATGACTTCATTTGTGTCATGGCAAGTAATGCTTTTTTGTACTGCGCTTCTAAGCGATCAGCGCCTACTTTCCATTCATTTGGGATAGGAATTTTTTGTGTCAAATCTCCTAATGCTCCACTTAACAGTAAGCCCGTAAAAGCTAATAAAATAACTATCCCTATTTGGTAACCCGACTTAACAGGCGCAAAACCCATGTTTTGCTTAATACTACCCTTACATAAATAGGCGTCCACAAAAGCAGGCACCCCAAAAGCAATTAGGGAAGCAAAAGCATTGGCAAACTGAGCCAATTTTACATTTTCAGGCCTTATTAGCACCTCTTGGATTTGGGAAAAATTCGCGTGTAGGACAGCTGCAACTATTGAAAAGCTAATTAACCCTCCTAAAAGCATACTAATGCCGGTTAAAACTAAAAAAATAGCCATTCTTAAAGCAGGGGAAAAATAAAAAATGCTTTTCGTAGATGATTCCATGTAAATGCAATTTATTGGTACATTTGCAGCTGTACCAGTTTAGGTGCAATATAATGAATTCATATGGTTTCTATAGGTCCTATACAATTGCCTGATTTCCCCCTTTTACTAGCTCCAATGGAGGATGTTAGTGATCCCCCATTTAGAGTAGTTTGCAAGGACAACGGCGCCGATTTAATGTACACCGAGTTCATCAGTAGCGAAGGGCTTATTCGAGATGCCATGAAAAGTAAGCAAAAGCTAGACTTTTACGACTTTGAACGCCCTATTGGTATACAAATATTCGGTGGGGACGAAGAAGCAATGTCTCTTTGTACAAAAATAGTTGACACAGTGCAACCTGATTTAATTGATATTAATTTTGGTTGTCCCGTAAAAAAGGTTGCTATGAAAGGGGCTGGAGCTGGTGTATTAAAGGACCTAGACTTAATGGTACGCTTAACGGAAGCGGTAGTAAAAAGCACCAACCTGCCGGTGACAGTAAAAACTAGGCTTGGCTGGGATGAATCAAGTAAAAATATTCATGAAGTAGCTTTACGTTTGCAGGATGTAGGTATTAAAGCTTTAGCCATACATGGTCGTACAAGAATGCAAATGTATAAAGGAGAAGCCGACTGGACATTAATAGGAGAAATTAAAAATGACCCCCGCATACATATACCCATATTTGGAAATGGAGATATTAATTCTCCTGAAAAAACACTTGAGTATAAAAATAAATATGGTGTAGATGGAATTATGATTGGTCGAGCAGCAATTGGCTATCCATGGATATTCCGAGAAATAAAACATTTCTTAGCTACAGGTCAGCGAATGGCCGATCCTACAATTGAAGAAAGAGTAGAAGTCGCAAGAAAACATTTAATAAAATCCCTAGAATGGAAGGGACCTATTGCAGGCATTAATGAAATGAGAAGGCATTATGCCAATTACCTAAGAGGCTTGCCGAATATAAAAGAATATCGTGCTAAACTAGTTACCCTAAAAGAACCGAAAGAAATTGAGGAGGTGCTTGATGAAATTAAAGTAACCTACAAGGACATGATCATTGAATCAGGCCATATTGTACTTGAGAACTACCACGAAAATTGTCCAATTAATTAAAAGTGAAACGCTTCAATTAATTTTCAATTGCCTTTATCACTTCGGCATCCAAAGGGTCAATTGACATTGGGAAGTAATGCGTAAGTGTTCCTTCCTCATTAATTAAATATTTGCAAAAATTCCAAGCAGGTTCCTGATGACACCATCCATTAATTGTCATATCGGTCAACCATTTATGTACTTCGTTTTGGTGATTCTTTTTAAGCACAATTGATTTTGACATTAAAGGAAAAGTTACCCCATAGTTTTTCTTACAGAAAGCGGCAATATTTTCATTGTCCCCTTTCTCTTGTTCCTTAAAATCGTTAGAAGGAAACCCAATCACCACCAACTTGTCTTTAAACTGTTGCTGTAATTGCTCTAGCGCTTCATATTGTCCTGTAAAACCGCAATCACTTGCTGTGTTTACAATTAATACCTTCTTACCTTTTAAACTTGCGAAATTAAAATCATTGCCTACGATATCTTTCGCTGATAAGCTATAAAAAGATACCATGGGCACCGCTTTATCTTTATTAATTAAAATTTCTTTTTTTCCAGCCGATCGGCTACCCCACATAATCATTGGATACAAGGTTTTCATTACTGACTGCTTGTAACTCATTTCCTTTTTTTTCATCAACAAAGTGGCAGTGATTAGTACTCCCAATGTGATGGCAATTTTGATAATCATTATTGATTTTTTATTTTTCAAACCGAGCAATTATTTTTTAGCTACCCTATTAATCTTTTCAATAACCATCCTTTTCCTTTATAAGGAGGATATTTAAAACCAGGATCTATCCATGTAGGCGTTTTCAATACCGACTTTGTGTGTGTAAAAGTAGCAAAGCTTTGCTTGCCATGATAGCCTCCTGTTCCGCTAAAACCCCTGCCACCAAAAGGCAATTCATGATTGGTAATATGCATTGTTGCATTATTCACACAAGCGCCTCCCGAAGGTACATTGGTAAGCCAATATTGTTCATCTACTTTATTTTCCGTAAAAACATAAAATGCCAAAGGATTCGGATTTTTTTGGATGATAGCCAACGCTTCTTCATTACTTTGATAAGTGATAACAGGAAGAATAGGTCCAAATATTTCATCCTGCATTATTTTTGCATCTGCGTGAACACCCGTCATAATGGTTGGCTCAATAAATAATTTTTCTCTATTCGATTTACCTCCATAAACAATTTCCCCATCAGCTAAATAGGAAGTTAAACGCAACCATTGTTTATCATTTATTATTTTTCCATAGTGTTCAGAAGCTTCAGCGTCTTCGCCATAAAATGCTTGAATTGCAATAATCAGTTCTTTTATGAAAGCATCCTTTAATTCGGTTGGTACTAAAACGTAGTCAGGCGCAATACACATTTGTCCACAATTGGAAAATTTAGGACTTGCTAAACGGCGTGCTGCAACCCTAATATTTGCATCAGAAGTAATAACAGCAGGACTTTTCCCCCCTAATTCTAAAGTGACCGGGACCAATTGTTCGGCTGCGTATTTATAAATAATTTTCCCAACCAGCGTACTCCCGGTATAAAAAATATGATCAAATCTGTTTTCAGTTAACAATGGAGGCAACACCGTAGCGCCCTCTCCTTCCATATAAAGGATATAGTTGTCAGGGAATAATGAATTAATTATTTTGCCCATTACCGCTGCTGTAGCTGGCGCAAATTCACTAGGCTTAAGCACTGCACAATTACCTCCAGCAATTGCGCCAATTAATGGAGTAAATAATAACTGAAACGGATAGTTCCAGGGAGCAATAATACATACCACACCTAAAGGTTCTTGAATTGTATAACTAGTAGATGGCTGATTGACTAAATTAGTTGGAACAGAATTCGGTTGCATCCAAGCCTTTAAATGTTCGATGGTATAGTTTAATTCACTCAAGAAAAATCCCACCTCGGTAGCCCAGGCATCTTCGTCGGTTTTTCTAAGGTCGGCATACAAGGCTTGATACAATTCTTTTTCATGGTCAATGACAACCTGCTTAAGCCTTTTTAACTGGTTCAATCTAAATTCATAGGTCTGCGTCGCTCCGGACTTAAAATAAGAACGTAAACTAGTAATAGTAGGGTTCATACGATAATATTATAATGTAATTTAAGCTTAATTCCTGAAAGCTATAGGCCAATTATGTTATTGGTGAAATATTTGACATTTTCCCTAATTATTTTATAACTTAACGTACTTAAATATAAACCCTACTATAATCATTTAACGATTTGCTATGTCTAGAAAAAAAACAAATAACTCAAGAAGAGATTTTATTAAAAATGCGTCGCTAGCATTTGGAGGCTTCTATATTTTGCCTAGGCATGTACTTGGCGGAAATGGATTTACAGCACCAAGTGATAGGCTGCAAGTTGCAGGAATTGGCGCTGGTGGTAAAGGAAGCAGTGACTTAGGTGCGTTTTTCGAAACAGGCAAAGTAGATGTAGCATTTTTATGTGATGTAGACGATCGCCAAGCGGTTGATAGTAGAAAAAAGTATCCTAAAGCAAAATACTATAAGGACTACCGTGAAATGTTAGATAAAGAACATAAGCACATTGATGCGGTGTCGGTTTCAACACCCGACCATATGCACGCTGTGCAAGCAATGGCAGCTATGCAGTTAAAAAAACATGTGTATGTGCAAAAGCCAATGTCGCATGATATTTTTGAAGCACGTGTAATGACCGAGTCTGCAACAAAGTATAATGTGGTAACTCAAATGGGTAACCAAGGCGCTTCGGGTAATGGAGTAAGAGTATTACAAGATTGGTACAATGCAAACTTAATTGGCGACGTACACACTATTTATTGTTATACCGACAGGCCGGTATGGCCACAAGGCGTTATTCGTCCAGCAACGTCCGCTGCAATACCTCCAGAATTAGATTTTAATTTGTGGCTAGGAACAGCCCCAGATAAAAGTTATTTTGATGGCTTATTGCCATTTAACTGGAGAGGCTGGTGGGATTACGGTACCGGTGCTTTAGGTGATATGGCATGTCATATAATGGCGCCAGCATTTGCTGTTTTAGGTTTAGGATATCCTACTGCTGCAGAATGTAGTGTAGCCACAAGATTTTCTGCACCTTGGCAAAGAGTTACTTCATTAGATAGCCCCCCAATTGGTTCACATATTATACTAACCTTTAAAGGACAAAATGGAAAACCTGATGTAAAATTACATTGGATGGACGGAGGCATACAACCAGAAAGACCTGCAGAATTAGGCCCCAACGAAGAAATGGGAGACGGTGGAAACGGAATTATTTTCGTTGGCACAAAAGGAAAAATGATGGCGGGTACTTATGGCATTAACCCTCAGCTATTACCTACCAATTTAACAGTAACTACCAAAGTGCCTGAAACAGTTGCTAGGGTTAAGAACGGAGAAGCAGGTCACTATTCAGCATGGGTAGACGCCTGTATTGCTGGACCAAACAGTGCTGAAGCAAAAACTTTGAGTTCTAATTTCGATATTGCTGGACCATTAACAGAATCTGTATTAATGGGTAACCTTGCAATTAGAAGTTACGACATCACTCAAAAAGATGCAAAAGGAAATACGACACACCCTGGACAACATATACAATTATTATGGGATGGTCCAAATATGAAAATTACGAATTTCGATTTAGCAAACCAATTTGTGAAAAGGAATTATCGTAATGGTTGGACATTAGGAGTATAAGAAAATAAGAAAATTTAAAACCTCTTCCCTTAACGGAGGAGGTTTTTTTATGTAATAATTTTTATTTAAAAGCTTACGCTACTATTTAATTATTACCTTCAATTACAGAAACAAATACTATGAATAATTTAAAGGAACAATTCTTACTAAATAAAGATATTCATTTTTTAAACTTTGGATCTTTTGGCGCAACGCCAAAACCAATATTTGACAATTACCAGCAATGGCAAAGGGTATTGGAAGCCGAACCTGTTCAATTTATGGCATTTGATGGTTATGAATACCTAGCTACTTCGAGGGCTGCATTGGCAAACTATTTACATTGCGAGGATAAGGATGATTTAGTATATATCACTAGTCCTACCTTCGGAGTAAACGTAATTGCAAAAAGTTTTCCTTTAGAAGCAGGCGATGAAATTTTAGCGACTAATATTGAATATGGCGCATGTGATAAAACATGGGAATATTATTGCGAAAAGAAAAAAGCAACTTACAGAAGGCAGCCCATCACCTTGCCGATAACTAATAAAGAAACTTTTATTGCTGAATTTTTTGAAGGCATACGCCCAACTACCAAGGCAATTTTTATAAGTCATATTACAAGCGCAACAGCTTTAATATTTCCTGTAAAAGAAATATGTGCCATTGCAAAATCGAAAGGACTAATCACTATCGTAGATGGGGCCCACGCGCCTGCACAAGTGGAATTAAATATTGGGGAACTAATGGCTGACTTTTACATAGGTGCCTGTCACAAATGGATGATGGCGCCTAAAGGATGTAGTTTTTTGTACGCACATAAAAGCGTTCAATATATATGCGAGCCATTAGTAGTAAGCTGGGGGTATAAAGCAGCAAAACCGTCGCATTCCAAATTTTTAGACTACCACCAAATGATAGGTACCCGTGATTTTTCTGCATTTTTAGCCGTGCCTACATGCATTTTATTTATGCAAGAGAATAACTGGAATGCAGTGTCAAAAAAATGTCGTGAAATGGTATTAGCCAATGCCCAGCCGTTTTATGACTTACTAGGTACTAAACCTATCAGTCCACTTACAAGTGAATGGATTGGACAAATGATAAGTATTCCTATAAAAACAACCGAGCCGGAAATATTACAAAGAAAACTATTTGTCGATTACAAAATAGAAATACCTCTTATGCGCCAAGGCGAGGATGTATATATGAGGTATTCCATAAATGTTTTTAATAGCATGGAGGATTTGGAAGCACTGTATAAAGCATTGGGAGAAATAATGAAAACAAGTTCGCTTATCATAAAACAATAGCAGTCCTTTTTTGAATTTGGAATAGCTATCCTTGTTTGTAAAAAATTTAACGGTCTAAAATAAAAATTCCCGAATACAAATGCATTCGGGAATTTTTATACAAATAACTAAGTAATCATTACCAAGTTAAATTATTCATGTAAGCTGCGTCGGCCTTAGCTGCGTCTAGTTCGTTCGTTCCTGTGTATGCCTCCTGCTCTACTATATAATATTTCATTCCTAGCTTAGATGCTTCGTGTAATATTGTCTTAAAATCAAGGGTACCCTTCCCTAAAATACATGATTCATGTCCCCCTGCAATTTTGGAATAGTCTTTAACATGGCATAATGTAAAACGGTCAGGGTGTTTTTTCATATAGTCTATTGGATTCATGCCTGCAGCGGTTACCCAATAAATATCCATTTCAAAATCGACAAGTGCTTTATCCGTATTATTCATGAAGATATCCTGAGGCAATTGCCCGTTTTGATTCGTAAATGAATAGTCATGATTATGATATGCAAAT
>CAJATB010000010.1 GCA_903944755.1 uncultured Bacteroidota bacterium | reverse complement strand
GGGAAAAGTTTATTTACAAAAGATTAAGCCATTACAAGCTTGGGTGGACTCAAAAAAAAATGCAGATAAAAAACAGGAGCCTGGTAAATCCACAATTAAAATTAGTAACAAGGTAGAAGATAAAGTTGAAAATAAACTTACCGCCGCAACAACAAAGCCTACAAAGCTTCCTATAAAAACAGATTCAATAAAAAAGAACAAAAAAGCAGCTGTTCCAACTTTGGCAATTACTGGCTCGACGAAAGAAAAAAAGCAAGACACAGTTATAGCTGTATTAAAAAATAAAACGGAGGAAAAGCCAGTAGTGACAGCTGAAGAAGTAGAAAAAATAAAAAAGAATAAATTAAAAGTATTGCCTTGGGTACTAGTGGGTAGAGAAAATAAATTAGTGAAAATAATTACCACCAATAATAATAAAATTAGTTTTGATTTATATGACAACGGCACAATTGACAATGATACCATAATGATATTTGATAATTATGACCTAATTGTGGACAAAAAACGATTAAGCTATAAAGCAATTCATGTCGAATTCGAATTTAGTGAGGCAAATAACGAACATGAAGTAATTATTGTAGCACATAATATGGGAACTGTTCCACCCAATACGGCTTTACTTGTTTTAAAAGACGGAAATAAAAGACAGGAATATTTTATCACTTCAACCGATAAAATGAACGCTAAATTGTTAATTCAATACTTACCTACTTCAGCTCCTGTAAAACCTGGTCAGCAGTAAGGATTGACTTATTTTCACTATGGTAAGGATCACGCATATTTTTAAGCGGACTTACCCAAAGTAAACCATCCTCAACTTTAGTATCAGACACTGTGTATATGTAAATTGTTTTCCCCTTATACCCTATTTCCCCCAATGCATGAAGTAGTTGAAGACTTGTCATATTCAATGACATGGCAACCTCAGTGATTGAAGTTGAAGCTAATAAGCCACGCAATTCAGCATTTACATTGTTAAGGCCAACACTAAATCGTTCTTGTGAAATATTGTCTTTCTCAAGCTTAATTTGAGCAATAGAATCGGAAAGTTGGATCAATTCTCGGGTAACATTAAATAGGTAGGTTGTATCCTTAGCTAACATCCCTTTCAATATTTCTTGGTACTTATTCAGTATGGGATCATATGCATTGTCAAATTTTTCACTACTGAATTCAGTAGAAAAAGCAACTTTAGGGGCATTATAATTTGCTGTTTGGGTAGCCGAGCAAGCAACTAAAAACAAGCCTAAAAAAATGATAAAAACCTTTGTCATAGAATATTTTTACAAAAATATGCATATTTAGAGGGTTCAACTTGCTAACTTTGCGGTCTGAATTGAAAAAAATATGCTAATAGGATTACAAAATGTGACGTTTGAGTTTGGTGCTAGAGTGATAGTAAGTGAAGCTACTTGGCATATACAGCCAGGTGAACGTATTGGTTTAATTGGTTATAATGGAACTGGGAAGTCAACCTTACTTAAGGTTTTAGTAGGCCAGCTTACCCCTTCAAAAGGAACCGTTGAAAAAGGACGAGATACTACGATTGGCTATTTACACCAAGATTTACTAAGTTTTGATACAAGTGAAACCATCACAGAAGTTGCTTTAGGGGCTTTTGAACGCATAAGGGAATTAGAAAAGGAAGTGGAGACATTAGGGCTTGAATTAGAAGCAAACCCCGAAGACAACGACTTATTAATTAAATACACCGATGCATTACATGAAATTGATATTTTAGATGGCTATAATATTAACCACAAAGCCGAGGAGGTTTTACATGGCCTTGGATTTAGCACAATTGACCTGGGACGCCCCTATAAAGAATTTAGTGGTGGTTGGAGAATGCGTGTTTTGTTAGCAAAGATGATTTTACAACAGCCCGATGTGTTGTTACTAGATGAACCTACCAATCACTTGGATTTGCCAAGTATTGAGTGGTTGGAGAAATATTTATTGCATTATAAAGGAAGTGTGGTTATTGTAAGTCACGATAAATTCTTCTTGAATAAAATGGTGAATAAAGTAGTTGAAGTTTACCAACAACAATTACATTTTTACACCGGGGATTATGCTTACTATGAAGTAGAAAAAGAACTGAGAGTTGATATACAACAACGTGCGTTTGAGAATCAACAGGATTATATTAGGCAACAGGAAAAATTCATAGAACGATTTAAAGCCAAGGCTTCAAAGGCAGCGGCTGCACAAAGTATTCAAAAGCGTTTGGACAGAATGGATGTAATTGAAGACGTTAAAATTGAAAGGCCAAACATAAGGATCAATTTTGCAGTGGATAAAACACCAGGTAAGGTACTAGTTGATTTAAAAGGCGTAGGTAAAAAATACCCTACCCTTACTATTTTGGATAATGCATTTGCAGAAATAGAAAGAGGAGACAAAATTGCCTTAATTGGAGCTAACGGAAAAGGTAAATCAACTTTATTAAGAATAGTTGCAGGCATGGAAACCTTCGAGGGAGAAAGGGTTTGGGGACATAATGTGGACGAAAGTTTTTACGCTCAGCACCAATTAGAATCGTTGAACTTAAACAACACAATTTTACAAGAAGTACAAGAATGTGGTACTAAAAAAACAGATTTAGAACTGCGTGCCTTATTAGGTTGTTTCTTGTTTGGAGGAGATGAAGTTGACAAAAGAATAAAAGTATTAAGTGGAGGAGAAAAAGCCAGAGTTGCCTTAACCAAAACTATCATTAGTAAAGCCAATTTTTTAATGCTGGATGAGCCTACGAATCACTTAGATATGGTAACAGTGGAATTATTAGCCGACGCTTTAACTAAGTATGATGGTTCAATTATATTAGTAAGTCACGACCGTTTCTTTATCTCAAAAACTGCTAATAAAATTTGGGAAATTGAAGACGAAAAAATTATTGAATTCAAAGGAACTTACCAAGAATGGCTAGAGTGGAAGGAAAGAATGGCGAAACAAAAAGCATTAAATCCTGAAACTGCTAAAAATGCACCAAAAGAAGAAAAAAAGGTAACTAAACAAGAAATAGTTACTCCTGCTGCATCTACAAATAATGCACCCATAGACAAGGATTTACAAAAGCAAATACAAAAATTACAAAAAGTAATTGCTCAATTAGAACATAATATTGAAGTATTAAATAAGGAAAAAGTTGCTATTGAATTAGAAATGGCGGATCCTAGTATTTATACTGACACCCAAAAATATCAAGTAGTTGAAAAAAACTACCACGATAAAAACGCGTTAATTAGAGCAATGAATAAAGAATATGAAATTGCTTTTGGAGATTTAGTGTTATTAGAAAGTAAGTAGAAATAATTCATGTATTAAGTAAGCAAAAGCTACCATAACTAACAATTGGTCGTTTATTGACAATAAAATACCCACAAATAGCTAGAAAGAATTGAATATTAATTTAATTGATTAAATTTGGGGCTCCCTTTTGTCGGTAACCCCCTGATTTACCTTTGTAAATCAATACATTAAAGTACAATTGATTAGAATATGTCTGCTAAAAAAGTCAACAAAATCGCTGTTTTAACATCTGGTGGTGATGCACCAGGCATGAATGCCGCTATTAGAGCTGTTGTTAGAACTAGTATTTACCATGGATTAGAAGTTTTTGGAGTAGCAAGAGGCTATAGTGGTATGATTGATGACGATATTTTCCCAATGGACTCAAAATCGGTTGGTAATATTATTCAACGCGGAGGAACCATTTTGAAAACCGCGAGATGTATGGAATTTTTTGAACCAGCTGGTCGAAAAATCGCCTACGAAAATTTAAGTAAAAGAGGAATTAATGGAATAGTAGTAATAGGAGGCGACGGAAGTTTTAAAGGAGCACAAAAATTCAGTAATGAATTTGACATTCCGTGCATTGGTATCCCTGGTACTATTGACAAGGATATAGCAGGAAGTGATTTCACTATTGGATTTGACACTGCAGTAAACACAGCTGTAGAAGCGATTGATAAGATCCGAGATACAGCCGATGCGCATGACCGCTTATTTGTTGTTGAGGTAATGGGACGTGACGCTGGTTATATTGCTTTACACAGTGGTATTGCAACAGGTGCTGAAAATATCCTGATTCCAGAATCAAAAACAGATATGGAAGCCATGATTGCTTCTTTAACTGAAAAAGGGAAAAGAAAAAAATTAGTAAACTTAGTAGTTGTTGCCGAAGGAGATGAATATGGCGGTGGCAATAAAGTGGGTGCCATTTTAAAAGAACGTTTACCAGAGGCAGACATTCGTGTATGTATTTTAGGCCATATACAAAGAGGTGGTTCCCCAAGTTGCCTTGACCGTTTAATTGCAAGCAGAATGGGATACCACGCTGTAGAATG
>CAJATB010000009.1 GCA_903944755.1 uncultured Bacteroidota bacterium | reverse complement strand
TCTAAAATTGCCAATTGGCTATTTTACCGAACAAAGAAAAGGCGATATTCTAAGTAGGTCGTCTAATGATATTGCTGAACTAGAGAGTTCAGTAATTGGCGCGTTGGAAGGACTAATTAAAGAACCTTTGAATATTATTGGTATTTTAATTTTCTTATTTCTCATAAGTGCCAAGCTCACTTTATTTGTATTTATTTTATTGCCGCTAGCTGGATTAATTGTAGGCCGCATTGGGAGAAGTTTAAAAAAACATACCAATAAGGCTCAAGTAAAATGGGGTGAGATTATGAGCCAAATGGAAGAAACTTTAACTGGGCTTAGAATTATTAAAGCCTTTACTGCAGAAGATAAAGTAAAGAAGCAATTTTATGGTCTTGTAGACGAAGTGTTTCATATTAAAAACCGTCTTTTAAACCGTCGTGATTTAGCTTCTCCAGTTTCAGAAACATTGGGCGTTATTATTTTATGTTGTGTATTGTGGTTTGGCGGAAACTTGGTGTTAAAAGGAGAAATTTTATCGGGTAGCCAGTTTATTGTATATATAGCCTTGTTTTCACAAATCATTAATCCTGCAAAAGCCCTTTCACAATCGGCTTACAATGTCACCAGAGGCAACGCTACTTTAGATCGCTTAAATGAAATACTAGAAGCCCCTGTGATGGTTGTAGAAAATACACATCCCATTACTTTAAATGGCTTTAACGATGTTATTCAATTTGAAAACGTACAATTCTCCTATCAAGACACCAATATATTAAGTAATATTAATTTAACTATTCAAAAAGGCAAATGTATCGCATTAGTGGGTGCGTCGGGTGCAGGGAAAAGTACACTTGCCGACTTAGTGCCTCGCTTTCATGACGTAAGTAACGGTAGCTTGTTAATTGATGGCGTTAATATTAAGGAATACAGCTTGTCAAGTTTAAGGAAACAAATTAGTGTGGTGACACAGGAACCAATACTATTTAACGATACCATTGCTGCTAATATTTCCCTTGGTAAACCAACTGCTTCTGAAGCTGAAATTATCGAGGCTGCCAAAATTGCAAACGCTTATGATTTTATCATGAAAAAGGAAAATGGATTCCAAACAGTCATTGGAGATCGTGGCAGTAAACTAAGTGGCGGCGAACGTCAACGCTTAACAATTGCTCGTGCTGTTTTGAAAAATCCACCAATTTTAATTTTGGATGAAGCTACTTCGGCTTTAGATACTGAAAGTGAAAAATTAGTGCAGGATGCCATTAATAATATGATGCAAAATAGAACTTCTATTGTAATTGCACATAGGTTATCTACCATTCGTCATGCCGATGAAATTATCGTGTTACAAAAAGGCGCCATTGTTGAAAGAGGCAATCACGATTCATTAGTTGCTCAAGAAGGATACTATAAGAAATTAATTGAAATGCAAGAAGTGAAGTAAATTGCTTTACTACTAAAGTAAGTGCAGCATTTAATTGCATAAAAAAACCTGATAATTACTTATCAGGTTTTTTCGTTATTCAATTGTAGCGACTATTGCTCGCTGCTATTTTTTACATATCCTAATTTTGCTTCTAGGCTTAAAGTTGCATGTGGAACAGCGCGTAAACGTGCTTTGTCTATTAAACGGCCCGTTACTCTACAAATACCATAAGTTTTATTTTGAATACGCATTAAGGCTTTTTCTAAATGGTCAATGAAAGTAATTTGACGGCTAGCCATTTGGCCTAATTGCTCTCTTTCCATACTCACACTACCATCCTCCATTGTCATATAGCGGGCGTCATCGTTATCACCACCCATTTCGTCTTTACGAGTGATTAATCCTTGTAAGTATACTAATTCTTTTTTAGCAGCTTCTAATTTTTTGGAAATCAACTCCCTGAACTCTGTTAAATCAGCGTCAGAATATTTAACTAAAGTTTCAGTAGATCTTTCTACTTCTTTTCTTTTTTCCATTGGCACATAGCCTGGTTGATAAGGCACGCTGCTTTTACTATTGATCTTCGGAACTTTTACATCTTTTATTGGTTCTGCTATTTTACGCACTGGCTTTACTGGTGGCGTAGGTATTTTTGGTACAGGTTTAGCAGGAGGCACATACTTTTCAACAGGCTTCACAACTGGAACAGGCTTACTTGGCAATGTCTTTAATACAGGCTTTGCTGGAGTAACTGTTTTTTTAGCTGGGGCTGCTTTAACAGGAGCTGTTTTTGCAACAGGTTTTGTTGGGGCTACATTTTTTTTAACAGGCACTGATGCTTTTTTTGCAGGTATTGCTTTTGCAGGTGTCACTACTTTTTTAGCTGGTACCGCTTTTTTAGCCGGTGCTGCTTTTTTTACAGGAACTGCTTTTTTAGCTGGTACTGCTTTTTTTGTAGGAACTACTTTTTTAGCAGGTGCTGCTTTTTTAGCTGGTGCTGCTTTTTTAGCTGGTGCTGCTTTTTTAGCTGGTACTGCTTTTTTAGCTGGTGCTGCTTTTTTAGCTGGTGCTGCCTTTTTTACAGGCGCTGCTTTTTTTGCAGGTGCTGCTTTTTTTGCAGGAGCTGCCTTTTTTGCAGGTGCTGCTTTTTTAGGAGCTGGTTTTTTTGTAGCCATAATAAAATTATCCTTTTTGTAAAACTGAAATCCTTAATTTTTGGTCATTAATTTCGACATCCACTCCTTCCTCTAGGGAAGAAACCCAGTCAATCTCAAATGCCAGTATTTCGCGGCAAATATAGTCTGAAAATTTATTAATGGAGTCCTTCAGTTCCGTATTATCCACAATTCGGAGTAAAATCTTGTCTGTAAGCTCAAAATTGGCCTCTTTCCGGATGTTTTGGACCCTATTTACCAATTCTCGTGCATTTCCCTCTTGTAATAAGGCAGGACTTAAGCTAATGTCTAAGGCAACCGTTAACCCGTTCTTCACTGCTACACTCCAACCTGGGATATCTTCAGCAATAATGTCTACTTCACTGATTAACAATGGAATAGATATTCCTTCAATCACTAAATCTAATACACCTTCTTTTTCTAACTGACTTATTTGTGCTTGATTAAGCCCGGCAATAGCGGCAGAAGCTTCTTTCATCTTAGTTCCAAGCTTGGCTCCTAATAATTTGAAATTTGGCTTTAGCTTTTTGCTAATGACCCCTTCCGTTTCCGTTATATAATTAATTTCTTTAACATTCACTTCTGCCAAAATTAATTCTTCCATTAATTCAATCGCTGATTTCGTAGCAGGATCTAAAACAGGTATTAATATTTTTTGTAATGGTTGACGAACTTTAATATTTACTTTTTTTCGTATAGATAAAACTAAGGAACAAATGTCTTGCGCCATTTGCATGCGCGCCTCCAAAGCAACATCCATTTTTGATGCATCTGCAATGGGAAAATCTAAATGATGTATTGAAGTTGCGTTAAAACGTTTTGTCACACCATTTAAATTACGATACACTTGGTCACAAAAGAAGGGAGCAATAGGTGCCATTAACCTTGTGATTGTTTCTAAACATTCATATAAAGTTTGATAAGCACTTATTTTGTCATCGGTATAAGTTCCTTTCCAAAAACGACGACGACATAAACGCACATACCAATTACTTAAATGCTCGTCTACAAAAGTTTCAATAGCCCTTCCAGCAACAGTAGGCTCGAAGTCGTCCATTGCAGTTGTCACGGTTTGTATTAAACTATTTAAAGAAGAAATAATCCAACGATCAATTTCTGGTCTTTGACTAACAGGTATATAAGTTTGTTCGAATTTGAAACCATCTACATTAGAATACAAGACAAAAAACTGATACGTATTATATAAGGTGCCGAAGAATTTTCTTTGCACTTCTTGTATCCCCGATAAATCAAATTTTAAATTATCCCAAGGCGAAGCATTTGTAACCAAATACCAGCGTGTTGCGTCGGCTCCATAAGTTTGTAGCGTTTCAAAAGGATTCACTACGTTGCCTAAACGCTTACTCATTTTATTCCCGTTCTTGTCCAATACCAATCCGTTACTCATTACGGCTTTATAGGCAACGCTATCAAATAACATAACAGCCAAGGTATGCAAAGTATAAAACCAGCCACGTGTTTGATCCACCCCTTCGCAAATAAAATCTGCAGGGAATGATAAACCTTTGTCTACTAAATCTTTATTCTCAAATGGATAATGCCATTGCGCATAAGGCATTGCACCTGAATCAAACCACACATCCACTAAATCTGAAACTCGATACATAGGTTTTCCAGTCGCACTTAATAATTCAATTTGATCCACATATGGTTTATGTAAATCAACATCTAGCTTCCCGTCTTTTATTGCTAATGTAACTCCCTTATTAAACCCTTTTTCTTTTGCTGCTACAAAACCTTGCGTTAATTCTTCGATAGAACCAATACAAACTTCTTCTGTTCCATCGGCTGTTCTCCATATTGGCAATGGGGTTCCCCAATACCTGCTTCTTGACAAATTCCAATCCACCATATTTTCCAACCAATTGCCAAAACGACCTTCCCCAGTACTCTTAGGTTTCCAGTTAATGGTTTTGTTTAATGCTACCATACGATCCTTCACTGCAGTAGTTTTAATAAACCAAGCGTCTAATGGATAATATAATATTGGCTTATCTGTTCTCCAACAATGCGGATAATTATGTTCATATTTCTCCACCTTAAATGCACGATTTTCTTTTTTCAATTTCACAGAAATATCTACGTTCACATCTTGAAAATCTTGCTCGTCCTTGTAATTTTTTACATAGCGACCGCTAAATTCTCCAACACCTTCCACAAATTTTCCTTCACGGTCCACTAATGTTACAATACCTAAATTATTTTTTTGCCCTACCTTATAGTCATCTGCGCCAAATGCAGGCGAGGTATGCACTATACCAGTACCGTCTTCAGTAGTAACAAAATCGCCGAGCATTATTTTAAAAGGATCACCTTCAATATTTTTAGGGTCGTTCGACTCAAAAGGCATTAGCTGTTCGTAACGTAATGCGTTTAATTGAGCACCCTTAAATGATCCAATTACTTTCCAAGGAATTAATTTATCCCCTTCTGCAAAACTATCCAAGCCTTGTCCTTCTTCTTTAAAATATTTAGCTATTAAGGCATTCGCTATAATTACATTTACCGGCAATGCTGTGTAAGGGTTATACGTTGCTACCAAAGCATACTCAATATTAGGACCTACTGTTAAACCAAGGTTAGAGGGCAAAGTCCATGGAGTGGTTGTCCACGCCATATAATACACTTCTTTGCTTTTTTCATTTGAAGCAGCTGCATCAAAAATAAATTGACTTTCTGGAGAATGAATCGCCTTAAACATGGCAACTACCGAAGTGTCTTTTACATCCTTGTAAGTGCCTGGCTGATTTAATTCGTGTGAACTTAATCCCGTTCCTGCAGCAGGAGAATAAGGTTGTATGCTAACGCTTTGGTACAAGTACCCTTTTTTATAAAGCGTACTTAATATCCACCAAAGTGTTTCAATGTAATTATTTTCGAAGGTGATGTAAGGGTTATTTAAATCAACCCAGTATCCCATCTTATTGGTAATATCATCCCATTCTTTTTTATAACGCAATACCGCTTCTCTACATTTCTTATTATATTCTTCTACACTAATTTTTTTTCCAATGTCCTCTTTTGTGATACCTAATTCTTTTTCAACACCCAACTCAACTGGCAAGCCATGGGTATCCCATCCACCTTTTCTTTTAACCTGAAAACCTTGCATTGTTTTATATCGGCATACCATATCCTTTAATGTTCTTGAAATAACATGGTGTATACCAGGCATTCCATTAGCACTTGGCGGACCTTCAAAAAACACAAATGGCTTTTTGCCTTCACGTAAACTCACGGATTGTTCAAATGCTTGTTCTTTTTTCCAAGCGGCTAATATTTCTGCCTCAATAGTAGGCAGATGTAGTCCATTAAATTCGGGGTATTGATTGCTCATAAAACGCTTATCCTAGCTGATTTTTAGGGCACGAAGGTACGAATAAGGGCTTATATATTTGTATTTTCGACCTTTTCGGCCGTTTTTTCATTAGAATCGCTGAAAAACTTGTTCTGAAATACAAAAAGCGTAATCACCCCTGTACTAATTGCCATATCGGCAAAATTGAAAACTGGGCGGAAGAACTCAAATTCTTCCCCTCCCCAATAAGGTACCCAACTAGGAAAATGGGCATTCGTGATAATAGGGAAATAGAACATGTCAACTACTTTGCCATGTAATAAACTGGAATAACCTCCCCCTGCTGGTAATAAACTTGCTACCATAGTAGTGTATGGAACACTAGCGTCAAAAATTACCCCGTAAAATATACTGTCAATTAAGTTTCCAATTGCCCCTGCATAAATTAAAGCAGCGCACATAATAAACCCATTATGGTATTTCTTTTCAATAAACCCTTTTATTAAGAAGGTGCCCCAAATAACGGCAATTAAGCGAAATAAGGTTAAAGCAATTTTACCTAAACCTCCGCCAAACTTTAATCCCCAGGCCATCCCTTCATTTTCTACAAAGTGTAGTCGACCCCAGGTTCCAAACAGCATATGTTCTTCCCCAATAAAATAATTAAGTTTTATATAAAACTTTATGGCTTGGTCTAAAAAAATGATCAATAAAATAAATGCTGCTACTTTTTTCCCGTTCATACTTGTTATTAAAATGGAACACAAAGATAAGTTAGTCTTGGATATACACACGCTTTACTCTTTGCCCAATTGATGTTAAAATTTCATAAGGAATGGTTTCGGCCCAATTGGCCACTTGTTCAATTGTCAAATGACTGCCAAATACCTCCACATCATCCCCTTCTTGTACACCTGCAATGTCTGTAATGTCAATCATGGTCATATCCATGCATATGTCTCCAACAACAGGGGCTAGCTTGCCTTGAACCCACATACTGCCTTTGTTGCGACCTAGCTTTCTGCTATAGCCGTCGGCGTACCCAAGCCTAACTGTTGCTATTATACTGTCCCTGGACAGTTTACCTGACCTATTATAACCAACCGTTTCAGTTGCTGCCACTTTTCGAATTTGAGCTATAGTAGTATGAAATTGGACTACCGTTTCTAATTTACCCGCTCCTATTCCGTACAGGCCTATTCCTAAACGAACCATACTTAAATGGAATTTCTTTTCCATTGAAATGGCACCAGAGTTAGCAATATGTTTAACAACGGGGTACCCTAATCCTTGTTCTATTCTTTCAGCGGCTTGCATAAAAATAGTTAACTGTTCATTAGTGAATGACGCAAAATTAGCTTGCCCACTAGCACTTAAATGACTAAAAATAGTTTGCACTTTTAAATCGCTTTGTTGCTTTAATTCGTCACAAACAAATTGAATTTGATCCATATCAAATCCTAGCCGATTCATGCCCGTGTTTAATTTTAAATGAATTGGAAAATTATGCAAGGCTTGTGATTGAATAAATTTCCGGAACTCGTTTAATAACCCTACCGAAAATATTTCCGGCTCCAGGTGAAATTGCACAAGTGCATCAAAAGCAGCTGCGTCTACATTCATAACCATAATGGGCAAGTGAATCCCCGCCTTGCGTAACTCGATGCCTTCGTCGGCATAGGCAACCGCCAAATAATCGGCGTGATGAAATTGCAGCACCCTTGCCACTTCAACACTTCCACTTCCATAGCCAAAGGCTTTAACCATTGCCATTAACTTTACTTGCGGACCAGTTAATTGCCTGATGTATTTAAAATTATTAACTAATGAAGTTAAATTCACTTCTAGCCGGGTTTGATGCACTTGCAATTGTAATAATGCGTTTATTTTTTCAAACTCAAATTTCCTCGCTCCTTTCAGTACTATAAATTCATCTTTAAAATCGGCTACTTCAAAAGGTGATAAATATTCGTTAGTATTATTATAACAGTAAATAGCACAACCTTGTTTACGCAACGGATTTTCTTGCACAAATACACCCGACAAATTAGGCCCAATGACAATAAGCTTCCGAATAGGATAAGCAGCTAAAAGGTCAACCACTTTTGCTAAACTAGCAGCTGGACTATTTGTGAAATCAGATAAAATTAAAGTAATGGGCAAATTGCCCGCTTGCTGTTTTGCATAATCTAATGCAAGCGCTAAGGAAGAAAGGTCATTACTATAACTGTCATTTAGTAAGTAGCAACTATTTTGCGCTTTTCTTATTTGCATACGCATTTCCAAATGACGTAATTGAAGGACGCCTTCTTGAATGGCGACTTCGTCAATACCTAAATGCAATAATGCTGCCCAGCAAATAATTATATTTTCAATTGCTATTTTATCAACAAATGGAGCAATTAATTTTTTTGTGCCTTTATTGAAAATACCCGTTAATTCAACCTGGCCATTATTGATTATCACCTGCTCAATAAATAAGGTTGCTAATGGATCATACCCCCATGTAATAATTTTCTGCCCTGGAACATTAGCTATATCCTGAATTAGGTTATGAGGGACAATGATTGTTGATGCCTTTTGAAATAATATACATTTTTCGGTAAGCTTTTCTTTAGCCGAAACAAAACCGGCTTCGTGCGCCGTCCCAATATTTGTAAGGATGCCTATGGTTGGCTGTATTACGTGTGCTAGTGCCTCCATTTCTCCTTTTTGAGAAATACCGGCTTCGAAGATTGCAAAATTATACTGTGTCGACATTTCCCATACACTAAGGGGAACACCAATTTGAGAATTATAACTCCTCGGGCTCCTAACTATATTATAATGTGGCGCGAGTAACTGTGCTAACCATTCTTTTACAATTGTTTTACCATTGCTTCCTGTTATCCCAACGACGGGATAGTGAAATTGTGCACGATGCATTGCGGCTATTTTTTGAAGCGCTTCCACTACATCACTTACTACTATAAAATTAACTTGCGAATAGTTGCTTGTATCAAAATGGGCGTGCACTACAAAATTGTAAACCCCTTTTTGTACTAATTCTTTTACATACACATGCCCATCCTGATTGGTGGTTGTGATTGCGAAAAACAAAGTAGCGCTAGGAAAGGCTAGCTTTCTACTATCCATTAATAAATAGGCAATACTTGCATGCTTAACCAATTTTGATTCGGTGGCTACAATACTTGCTATATTTTCAATACTAGTTGACAATTAAGGAAATTAAATAGACTTATCATCCAAATCCTTTGGCAGTTTTTGCCTTTTCGAAAAAATGGAGTAAAAGATAGATCCTGAAATACAAAATAAAATTACAATTAAGGATAATAACACTTGCGTATTTTTATCTATCCACATGTTAATATAGTGCTCGCCTAACATTTTAACACCAATAAACACAAGTACAATAGCAATGCCTTTTTGTAAATGCTCGAATTCATTCACTGCACCTCTTAGTAAAAAGAATAAAGAACGTAAGCCAAGGATTGCAAAAATATTAGAAGTGTAAATGACTAAGCTACTTTTAGAAATTCCCATTACCGCAGGAATTGAGTCCAAGGCAAACACAATATCAATAGCAGCTAGTAATACAACCACAACAAATAAGCTAGTATATAAAGGCCTTCCGTTTTCTTTAATTACAAATTTCCCATCTCCATCGGTATTGCCAATGGGTAAGAAACGTTTTAAAAATTTGTACACCTTTGAATCATGCGGGTCAAATGCTTCGTCGTCCTTAGCAGTAAACATATGATACCCTGTATATACCAAGAATACACCGAATATATATAACACCCATGAGAATTTAGCTACTAAGGCAACTCCTACTGTAATAAATAATACACGTAATATTATTGCCGTTAAAATCCCGATTAATAGTACCCTTGGTATATATTTCTCTTTCACGTTGAAAGAACTAAATATAAGAATAAATACAAAAATATTATCAATACTTAAACTCCATTCCATTAAATAGCCACTTAAAAATTCTAACGCTAATTTTTGACCTTCTTCCACCCACATAAATATAAAAAACCCAAGCGCTAATAATACCCAAAAAAATGTTTGTCTTAAGGCTTGTCGTATTGTAATGATTGCATTTTTTTTACTTAGGAAGCCTAAATCTAATACCAATGCGATTGCAATCACACAACCGAATACGAGATAAACTAATTGATCTGTTGTCATTTGATAAAGTTAAGTAATGATTCCCTAGTCAGCAAATTGTGTGCTTCTATATTTTGTCCATACAAGGAATACGAATAACAAAATAGCAATTGGGCCCATTACTAAAATGATTTGCCAAAACATCCTATTCCCCTGCACTTTCTCCTTATTTAACAAGCGCAATACTACTTGCTTACTCCTGCTTTCTAATAGTCCTGAAGGCTCATTTAAATACTCAATGGCATTCAGAAAAAAGCTTCTATTGCCAAACTGGTAATCTTCATACGGAATCATGCCCATGGGAAGTGGATTAGGGCTACCATCCTCGTTGCGTGCAATTTTATTGGTTATGATATCGGCATCCGATAAGACAATTTGTTTTGAAGCCGCTAATGCTTTCGCTTGAAAAGGAACTCCGGTTAAATTGAATACACTATCCATAGTAGCCTTTGAAACTCGATTAGCAAACGAGGAGCTAAACTTCCCTTCAAGTAATGCGGCAATGGTTAAGTTGTGTTTATTAAAACTATACATATCGGCCTCGTCCTTCACACTATTTAAGGTGACAAGTGTAGGCGTGGCAATGAATCGGCTGTTGGTATCTGTGGTTAATAAAATAGTTTTGCGAATTGCAGGATTGGATAATGTATCCATACTCGAAGGAAACATAGATAAAACCCTGTCCATATTTTGTGTAATTGGGTGTGCCTCATTTCCATTTAAAAAGGGGTAATAAGGCCAAGGCATTCTTTG
>CAJATB010000008.1 GCA_903944755.1 uncultured Bacteroidota bacterium | reverse complement strand
GGTTGCACCTTCTGTACTTACATTTTTATCTAAGTTCACAAGTACATTGTAGGCAATTTTTCCATCACTCACAGGTACAATCACGTTCTCAATATGAGCGCCTTGGTTTTTTCTAATATTTTTGAAAACAGGAATGCTTTGCTTCATCATTTCCTTTTTCTTGTACTCATAATGCGCAATGGCTTCTTGATATACTAGTTCCACCAAGGTATTATCATTAGCCGACTTAAATTCCTCTTGCGTTATTTTAGTATCAAAACCTGTCTGAACAATTAAGGATAATTTCAAGCCTTCGTAATCGTTGTTCAATTTGTAATGCGCAACTACTCCATCAATCACTTGATAAAAGGCATTGTCTAAATCTAAGGCTAGTCTTTCTCCAAACAAAGCATGATTTCTTTTTTTGTAAATCACAGTTCTTTGCTTGTTCATTACATCATCATATTCTAATAAACGCTTTCTTACTCCAAAGTTATTTTCCTCTACTTTTTTCTGGGCGCGCTCAATCGATTTTGTAATCATACTGTGTTGAATCACTTCCCCTTCTTTATATCCCGCAAAGTCCATTACCTTGGCAATACGCTCACTTCCAAACATGCGCATTAAATCATCTTCCAAAGAAATAAAGAATTGAGAAGATCCAGGATCTCCTTGTCTACCTGCACGTCCACGTAATTGTCTGTCTACACGACGAGACTCATGACGCTCGGTACCCAATATGGCTAAACCACCAGCCGCTTTTACTTCAGGGCTTAATTTAATATCGGTTCCACGACCTGCCATGTTAGTGGCAATGGTTACTGCGCCAGTCAAACCTGCTTCCGCCACCACTTGCGCTTCTCGCGCATGTTGTTTGGCGTTTAATACATTGTGTGGAATATTTTGTTGACGCAACATTCTACTTAATAACTCACTCACTTCTACAGAAGTAGTACCGCATAAAACGGGTCGGCCTTGATCTCTTAATTCAACAATCGCCTCAATGACTGCCCCTAGTTTTTCACGCTTGGTTTTGTATACTAAGTCTTGCTCGTCTTTTCTAATGGCTGGAATATTAGTAGGAATAGAAACCACATCTAATTTATAAATACTCCAAAACTCTGAAGCCTCTGTTTCTGCAGTACCGGTCATACCCGCTAACTTATGGTACATTCTAAAAAAGTTCTGCAAAGTAATCGTTGCATAAGTTTGTGTAGCTGCTTCAATTTTTACATTTTCCTTGGCCTCAATGGCTTGGTGTAATCCGTCAGAATAACGGCGCCCTTCCATTATACGACCTGTTTGCTCATCTACAATTTTTACTTGTCCTTCAATGACTACATATTCCACATCGTTATCAAATAAAGTATAGGCTTTTAATAATTGATTCACTGTGTGAATACGATCGGCCTTAATACTATATTCAGTAATAATAGTTTCTTTTTGTTGAAACTTTTCTTCTGCATTTAAATTTGCGTTATGATCAATCGCATTTAAAGCCACACTAATATCGGGCAGCAAAAAGAAATTCGGATCTTCTCCTTGCTTGGTAATTAATTGTAAGCCTTTATCGGTTAGTTCTACAGAATTATTTTTTTCATCAATATGGAAAAATAAATCAGCATCTACATGTGCCATTTCTTTTTGCTGATCTGCTAAATAATAATTTTCTGCTTTTTGCAATTTCACTCTAACCCCTGGCTCACTTAAGTATTTAATAATAGCGCTGTTTTTAGGCAAGCCTCTAAATGCGGTGAACAAAGCCTTTCCGCCATCCTTAGGATCATCGTTGCCTTCTGCTATTTTCTTTTTAGCCTCAATCAAAAATTGGTTCACCGTTTTCTTTTGCATTTCAACCAATTTTTCAATTCTTGGTTTCAATTCAAAAAATTGTTGCTCACCGGTTTGATGTCCAATAGGACCAGAAATAATTAAAGGTGTTCGCGCATCATCAATTAATACACTATCTACCTCATCCACCATGGCGTAATGATGTTTACGTTGCACCATCTCCTCTGGTGTATGCACCATATTATCTCTTAGATAATCAAATCCAAATTCATTATTCGTACCGTAAGTAATTCCAGCTCGGTAGGCATTACGACGCTCTTCTGAATTGGGTTGATGTTTATCAATACAATCTACAGTAATACCCAACCACTCAAACAAAGTACCATTCCATTCGCTATCTCTTTTAGCCAAGTAATCGTTCACGGTTACAATATGCACTCCTTCTTCTGCTAAAGCATTTAAATAAGCGGGTAAAGTAGATACTAAAGTTTTACCCTCCCCCGTTGACATTTCGGCAATCTTACCTTGGTGTAAAACAATACCCCCTAATAACTGCACATCATAATGCACCATATTCCAAGTTATGGGTGTGCCTGCCGCCTTCCAAGTAGTTTGGAATACAGATTGGTTGCCCTTAATATTGATATATTCTTTTCTAACAGATAAATCCCTGTCCAATTGGGTAGCTGTTGACACTAACTCCTCTTCTTCAGTAAATCTACGGGCTGCCTCTTTGACTACCGCAAAGGCTTCTGGCAAAATGTCCCAAAGCACCTTTTCCAAGGTGCTGTCTTTTTCTCTTTTAAGTAAATCCACTTGTTCATATAAGCCATCTCGACCCATAAAATCGCTGATGGGCAGGGCTTCCGCCTCGGCTTGAAGGGCTTCTATTTGACTGTCAGAATCAGCTAAATAGGCTTTAATCCTAGCCTTAAATTCTGTGGTTTTAGCTCTTAATTCATCGTTGGAAAGGGTTTTATAGCTATTGAAATGGCCGTTAATAACAGCCACCAAATGGTCTATTTTTTTGACGTCCTTTTCACTTTTAGAACCTCCAAATAATTTACTTATAATTTGCAACATATTCCTGCTTGATAATTGTGTTATTTCCTATACTCAATAGGCGTGCCAAAGTTAAGTAATTGGGGTGAGTTTGAGGGTTTTAAGGGGGGTCCAATATAAAAAATAACATGAAT
>CAJATB010000007.1 GCA_903944755.1 uncultured Bacteroidota bacterium | reverse complement strand
TGAGGTGTAAGTTGCCTAGTGTTTTTTGAAAATCGCAAATACCTCTACGCAAAAACCAGCGATAATTAAAATGGGTGCAAGGGTAATTCTTCTGAAGGAATATACTTCATCTGCATTAAATACATTTGGGTCAGCGCTCTTGCCGCCTGCCATTAAAAGCATGCCAACTAGTATTAAAGCTGCACCTACAAGCATCCAAGTGTAATTTGATTTTCCAAAAAAGTCAAGTGATTTTTTATTATTTTTCTGAGCCATGTGCTGCGATTTTATAAATTAAATATAAGGATAGAATTAGTATAATTCGTCTAGTTTCATTTTTAAATATTTCAATACACTACGGTAGGTACTAAATACGGATATACCCACTCCGATTAAAATAAGTCCTCCAAAAAGCAAAATAGTATTACCAAAGGTTTGAATGGAAGCGAGCTGAGGGAATTGCATAGTTGTCCATTGTATTAATCCTACTAGCAAACATATTGAAACAAGTGCACTTATTAATCCATTAATCAAAGCCCTCACCATTAACGGTTTTGAGATAAAATTTCTTGTCGCACCTACCATTTGCATTGTCTTAATTAAAAAACGATTGCTAAACATGGCCAAACGAATGGTGTTATCAATACTAATTATTACAATCAGGCACAGGATAACAGATAAAACTAAAAATATAAATCCAAGTTTTGTAGCTCTTTCATTCAAGTTGGTTACCAAATTTTTAGGGTATTGAATATCAGCAACTTCGTTCTTGAATTGTGTTTGAATTGCATTACTAATGTTTGCTAAACTATCGGTTGTAACGTAGTCGGCTTTTGCAAAAAAATCCACACTCTCCGGCAAAGGGTTAAAGTCCAATATTTTTGCCCAGTCTTCATTATTTTCTTTATTCCAAATAGTCTTTGCTTTTTCCTTATTTACATATTCGACATTTTTGGTATAAGGTTGCCCTGCTATAAATTGTTGGATCTTACCAATGCTATTTTTGTCAGAAGTTCTTAAATAAACGCTAATTCGGATATCTTCTTTAAAATTATCCCCAATAGAATGGAGGTTCAAGAAAAGCCAGCCCATAATACCCATAATAAACAGTACAATGGCCACGCCAATGATACTGTAAATGTAGTTTGGTTTGCTGCGTTTTAAAGATGCTGTTCCGTTACCTGCCATGCCGTTAAAATTTTAGTTGTATACTCTGCAAATGTAGGGTTTTGAACGCTAATGGCTTACATTTGCACAGGTTGAAATGTGACATTTTTTACCCCGAGAAGCCTCTTTTAGCTTTTCATTAAGGAAATGCACCTTTTCTTCCCCCTTAAATAAAGAAATGATTTACAATGGAGTATCAATTTAGGGCCATCGAGCAAAAATGGCAAGCAATTTGGAAGGAAAGAAAGTCTTACAAAGTGAGCAACGAAAGTACGAAGCCAAAGTGCTATGTGTTGGATATGTTTCCTTACCCAAGTGGCACTGGATTGCACGTTGGTCACCCATTAGGGTATATCGCATCTGATATTTATAGTAGGTACAAAAGGTTGAAAGGGTTTAATGTGCTTCATCCAATGGGATATGATGCATTTGGGCTTCCTGCCGAGCAATTTGCAATTGAACATGGCGTGCATCCTGCAAAATGCACAAATGATAATATTCAGAACTTTAGAAATCAGTTAGATAATATTGGATTTTGTTATGATTGGGACAGAGAAGTAAGAACCTGTGATGCCAGTTATTACAAATGGACACAATGGATTTTCTTACAATTATTTAATAGTTATTTTGATAGGGCTTCAAAAAAAGCGGTCGACATAAAACACTTAGTGGCTATTTTTGAAAATGAAGGTAATATACAACACGCTTGTCCTGGGGATAGCAAATTGCAATTTACTGCAGCAGATTGGATGAGCTATTCGGAAAAAGACCAACAAGCTATTTTAATGCAGTATCGTTTGGCTTTCTGTGCATTTGGGGAAGTGAATTGGTGTGAAGCATTGGGGACAGTATTAGCTAACGATGAAGTGATTAATGGTTTTAGTGAAAGGGGTGGGCATCCTGTTGAAAAGAAAAAATTACGTCAATGGTATTTACGCATTACTGAATACGCTGATCGTTTATTGTCGGGTTTAGAAACTATTGAGTTTAGTGATGCGATGAAGGAGATGCAAAGTAATTGGATTGGCAAAAGTTATGGTGCCGAAATTGATTTTGAAGTAAGTAATTATCCTGCAAGCTTAAGGGTTTACACCACTAGGCCGGACACTGTTTTTGGTGTTGATTTTATGGTAGTTGCTCCTGAACATGCGCTAATTGAGCAAATTACACCCGACACCCATAAGCAAGCGGTGGCGGAATATATTACCTATGTAAAAAGTAGAAGTGAAAGAGAGCGCATTGCTGAAAAGAAAATCACAGGTTGTTTTACAGGTGCGTATGTAATCAATCCTTTCAATAAAAAATTAGTGCCTATTTGGATTTCCGAATATGTACTAGCAGGTTATGGTACTGGTGCAATTATGGCAGTGCCGTGTGGAGATGACCGAGATTTTAAATTCGCACAACATTTCAATATTCCTATTACCAATATTATTGGAGACGCCTTTAATGGAGTGGATGCAAACCCTACCAAAGAAGCAAAACTATCTAATAGTGATTTTTTAAATGGCATTGTACAAAAAGAAGCCATTGGAATTGTGAATGATAAGTTAGTAGCAATGGGTATTGGGCAGGCTAAAGTAAATTATAGAATGCGAGATGCTGCATTTAGTAGGCAGCGTTATTGGGGGGAACCATTTCCTATTAAATGGATAAATGGAATTGCTTATCCATTAAAAGAAAGCGAGTTGCCTTTACTATTACCTACTGTTGAAAACTATGGGCCAGGGCCAGACGGGGAAGGTCCGCTAGCCAATATAGCTACATGGAAATCAGAAAATTACGAGACCAATACAATGCCAGGTTTTGCGGGTAGTAGTTGGTATTTTATCCGTTATATGGATCCCCAAAACGAAGTTGAATTTTGTAGTAGAAAGGCAAGTGATTATTGGGGACAGGTGGACTTATACATTGGAGGTACTGAACATGCAGTAGGACATTTATTGTATAGCCGTATGTGGACGAAAGTATTATATGATTTAGGCCATATTGGGTTTGATGAACCATTTAAAAAATTGTTGAATCAGGGTATGATTCAAGGAAGTTCTCGATTTGTTTACCGTAAAAGAGGAACACATACTTTTATCTCAGCTGGTTTAGTAGGCAAGCAAGAAGTAGATCAATTACATGTGGATGTGAATATGGTAGATGGCGTGGAATTAGATACTGCTGCATTTAAAAAATGGAAACCAGACTATGCAAATGCAAATTTTGAATTAGAAGACGGGAAATATATATGCGGTGTAGAAGTGGAGAAAATGTCCAAGTCGAAGTTCAATACAGTAAACCCCGATGACTTGGTAAATAAGTATGGGGCTGACACCTTTAGGATGTATGAAATGTTTTTGGGTCCGGTGGAACAAAGTAAACCATGGGATACAAAGGGAATTGAAGGGGTACACCGATTCTTAAAAAAATGCTGGCGTTTATGTTTTGATGAAATGAAGGGAAAGGTTTGGGTGGACGAAGCGCCAACTAATGAAGAACTGAAAGTGCTGCACAAGGCCATTAAGAAAATTGAAGAAGATACAGAGAGGCATAGTTTTAATACTGCAGTGAGTGCCTTTATGATTTGCGTTAATGAATTATATGATTTAGGATGCCATAAAAAAAGTGTCCTTTCTCAAGTATTGGTTTTATTAGCGCCTTATGCACCCCATTTTGCAGAAGAATTATGGCAGGTATTGGAAAATGAGGGGTTAATAGTGGACGCGGCGTATCCAGTTTTTGAAGCAAAGTATGTATTGGAAACTGCTAAAGAATATCCGGTAAGTATTAATGGTAAAGTAAGAACCAATATCTCGATTGCATTAGACGCTTCGGAAGATGCAGTAAAAGCAATCGTTTTAGGGAATGCCTTAGTGCAAAAATGGGTTGAGGATAAACCAATAAAAAAACTCATATTCGTAAAGGGAAAAATGATCAATATTGTTATTTAATTAATGCTTGAAATAAAATTCTATGAAAAAACACTTAGCCCTCTTTGTAATTTTTGGAAGTACTTTTTTGTTGGCAAATGCGCAAATGCCTCAAAGTATGTTACCTCGTTTTGTACGATGGATTGACAACAACCAATTAATTGTAAATACAAAATTAAATAAAGAAACTGTTGCCAAGGATTATTTATATAACCTTACAACCAAGCAATATTCAGCAGCACCTGCTGCTTTACCTGAAGCAAAAAAAGTAATTGTTAAAAATGCAAATTTGTTTCTAAAGCAAAACGGAACAGAAACTCAATTAACTTTTGATGTAGCAGAAGAAAAAAATCCCACACTTTCTCCTGATGGTAATTTTGTAGGGTATACAAAAAATAATAATTTATATACACTCAACTTGGCGGATAACAAGGAAACAGCAATTACAAATGACACTGCTAAAGGTATTTTGAATGGTTATGCAAGTTGGGTATATTTTGAAGAAATTTTTGGACGTTCCACACAGTACCGTGCTTTTTGGTGGAGCCCCGATAGTAAGTATATTTCATTCATGCGTTTTGATGAAAACAAAGTGCCCATGTTCCCAATTTACAATAGTGAAGGGCAGCATGGTTTTGTGGAAGAGACAAGGTACCCTAAAGCAGGCGACGAGAATCCTACGGTTAAAATTGGCTGGACAGTCCCTTCAGGAGGTGCTATTACATGGGCTGATTTTAAGGACCAAGACGATCAATATTTTGGTTGGCCTATTTGGAACCCAAACAACAATACTATGTGGGTTTCTTGGATGGATCGTGGCCAAAACAATTTGAAAGTATATGAACTAGACATGAATACGGGTTCAAAAAAGGAAGTATACAAAGAATTTCAAAAAACATGGATTGATTTAGAAGATAGAACAAGCGGGCGCTTTAATTTTTTAGCAAATAATAAAGGGTACATAGCGCAGTCCGATGAGTCGGGATGGAATCATTTGTATTTGTATAATATGGAGGGGCAATTGCAAAATGCGATTACAACGGGTAAGTATACTGTAACGGGTATTAAGTTAATTGACGAAAAAGCAAAAACAGTTTATATCACTGCAAGAGGTATAGAAAGTACTGCAAGGAACGATTTTTATGCAGTAGGTTTTGATGGCAAGAACTTAAAGCGTTTAACTTTTGGTGAATTTAACCACGCGCAAATTTACTTAGCGCCAGATGCTAAACATTTTGTTTCAGTATATAGTAATGTTAAAACTCCTACAGCAATTGGTATTATAAATAGTAAAACTAAAACAACCGAAGTGTTAGGTATTGCGGTCGATTCAACTTTTAATAATGCTAGTTATGCAAAAACAGAATTAATTAGCATTAAAAGTGCCGATGGCTTATATGAATTACCTGCATTAGTGACTTGGCCAAAGAACATGGATCCAAATAAAAAGTATCCTTTACTTGTTAGTATTTATGGAGGCCCCAATGCGGGGACTGTTATGGACACTTGGGTGAATCCTAGTGTAAAAGAAAATTGGGCAAAAGAAGGCCTAATACAAGTAGCATTTGACCATCGGGCTAGCGGGCATTTTGGTAAAGAAGGCGTAAACTATATGTACCGTAATTTAGGTTATTGGGAAATGCAAGATTATATGACAATGGCTAAATGGTTTATTGCGAATGGGAATGCGGATGCAAAAAAAATAGCTATAACAGGATTTAGTTACGGCGGGTATTTGAGTTGTTACGCCCTAACATACGGCGCGGAAGTATTTACACACGCTATGGCTGGGGGAAGCGTAACTACATGGGAACTATATGATTCACACTACACCGAACGCTTTATGGACACACCAAAAGAAAATCCAGAAGGATATAAGTCGGGAAATGTAATGACGCATATTAAAAACTTCAAAGGGGTACTGCAATTAGTACACGGAACAATGGATGACAATGTACATATGCAAAATTCAGTTCAATTATTGAGCGCATTGCAAGACAATGGTAAAGATGTTGAGTTTATGTTATACCCCGGCGGAAGGCATGGATGGGGCGGTGCGAAAGGGAAACATTTTGTTGACTTGAAGAGCAAATTTATTTTTGAACATTTGTTAGACAAGCCTTTCGCAATAGCGAAGTAATATTGATAAATAAATAATTAAATGTCCAATCCGAATTTAGATACTGCTATTAATAATTCAAATCCACAGGATAGAGAATTTGAAAATAGTATTCGGCCTACTGAAATGGATGCCTTTGCGGGGCAGCCACAACTAATTGAAAATATTAGCATTTTTATTAAGGCAGCCAAAATGCGAGGGGAAGCCTTGGATCATATATTGTTTCATGGTCCTCCGGGTTTGGGTAAAACCACGCTTAGTAGGATTGTGGCGAATGAAATGGGTGTTCAAATAAAAGAAACCTCGGGGCCTGTAATTGAAAAGCCAAGCGACTTGGCAGGTTTATTAACAAGCTTAGAGCCGAATGATGTTTTATTTATTGATGAAATTCACCGCTTAAGTACAGTGGTAGAAGAATATTTATATTCTGCTATGGAAGACTATAAAATCGATATTATGATTGATAGTGGACCAAATGCAAGAAGTATTCAAATTAATTTAAATCCTTTTACACTGGTTGGGGCTACCACAAGGAGTGGTTTGCTTACGGCACCATTGCTTTCAAGGTTTGGTATTAAGTCACGTTTAGAATATTACCCAGCAACTGTAATTGAAAAAATTATAATGAGGAGTGCTGGTATTTTAGATGTGCGTATTAATACGGAGGCTGCTGGTGAAATTTCTAGAAGGAGTAGAGGGACGCCAAGAATTGCGAATGGATTATTAAGAAGGGTTCGTGATTTTGCCCAAGTATTGAACGACGGCACTGTTGATATTGGTATTACTAAGCATGCACTAAAGGCCTTAAATGTGGATGAACACGGGTTGGATGAGATGGACAACAGAATATTACTTGCTATTATAGAGAAGTTCAAAGGAGGACCAGTGGGTATTACTACTATTGCAACAGCAGTAGGCGAGGAGTCAGGAACGATTGAAGAAGTGTATGAGCCATTCTTAATACAAGAGGGCTTTCTGCAAAGAACTCCACGAGGCAGGGAGGTAACGCAAAAAGCTTACACACACTTAGGAAAGAAAAGAGATAGGGGAAGTATAGATAATCCAGAATTGTTCAGGT
Organism: uncultured Bacteroidota bacterium; assembly: GCA_903944755.1. Classification (GTDB taxonomy): domain Bacteria; phylum Bacteroidota; class Bacteroidia; order Chitinophagales; family Chitinophagaceae; genus Sediminibacterium. The sequence continues at coordinate 31,256 of CAJATB010000007.1, read as the reverse complement.
AACAAAACTAGTTAAAATAAAAAAAAGGTCTCGACAATAAATCGAGACCTTTTTTTTATTTAGCTACGTTAATTTATTATTAATGTACAACTAATCTAAAGCCATTACCATGTATATTCACAATTTCAATTTGGGTATCTTCTTTTAAATATTTTCTAAGTTTAGCAATATACACATCCATGCTTCTGCCATTGAAATAGGTATCACTACCCCATATTTTTTTAAGTGCTTTTTCTCTTGTCAATAAATCATTTTTGTGCTCGGCAAGCATTTTTAGCAATTCATTTTCCTTTGGGGAAAGTACTTGTGTATGTTCCCCTATTTTTAGTTCACGTAATTTCGGATTGAAATGATATTGGCCTAAATCATATTCTTGGTTATCGCTAATTTTATTATCTTCTTCGTTTCGCTTAATAATTGCTTTTATTTTAAGCATTAATACTTCACTATCAAAAGGTTTTGTGATATAGTCATCTGCCCCCAGTTTGTAACCGTGGATGATGTCCTCTTTCAGTGTTTTTGCGCTTAAGAAAAATAAAGGCACATCAGGATCAATGTCGCGAATTTCTTCTGCTAAGGTGAAACCGTCTACATGAGGCATCATGACATCTAGTAAACAAAGGTCAAATTTCTCACGTTGAAAAGCGGCTAAACCTAAACGGCCATCACGCTCTAAGGTTACCTCGTATTCGTCTAGCTCGATATAGTTCTTTAATACTAGTCCCAAATTGCTATCGTCTTCACACAATAAAATTTTATACTTTTTCTTGTCTTCCATATTGTTTGCTTTATGTAAAGGAACGGATTTAACTATTCGAACTGTTAAAAGGGTTTCCAATGTTTTGTTAAAATGTACCTAATTCTTCGTACTTGTACAAAGGTCGCAAATTTCACATTTAGTTGGGTCATTTTCTCCAAAGTATTTTGCTAAATACATGCTTCTGCAGGGAAAGCCAATTCCCCTAATATAATTAGTAAAATGCCTGATTCTTTCTAAAAAAGCCTTTTTCATGAGTGTATAATGGTCAATATCTAATTTCATAAAAGCAGCTGAACTTCTATTCCATAGAAATTCCACAACAGGTTGCTGTTCTTTCTGTTCAAAGGTGATTAGTCCATGGAGCGTTAATAAATGCAAATTCTTTATAACAAATGCTGCATCTCGTTGTAATAGCTGTGCTAATAAGTTTTCGTTTATATAGTGAGGACTATCTAATATGCCGCCATAAGTGCGCAGTAAAGTTTGTAAAACAACGCCAGCAATAGCATTGTTGGTTGCAAACTCCTCAATACTCTGCCGATCAGCTACTACTTGCACCATGGAGGGCTTAAAGGAGGCTGCTGAAAATTGAACATGCCCTTCTTGTTGAATCCAATTCAATGCATTTCTTGCTATCATTTTATCCCAATCAAAACGGGTACAGAAATTATCGAAGTCAAATGGGAACTGTTGTTTTTCACCCATTCCTATGGGCAGTTGCACGTAATCGGCTAAATCCTGAAATACTTTTTTTATCACTTCTATTGGAGGATATTTTTTTTCTTGGACTACATTCCAATACTCCCAGTCGTTTTTTTGATACAATAAAATAGCTTTTGCGGGTGCACCGTCTCGTCCTGCACGTCCTGCTTCCTGATAATACTGTTCTAAACTATTTGGTAAATCGTAATGTACCACTAGGCGCACACCTCCTTTATTGATGCCCATGCCAAATGCGTTGGTGCAAACTACAATTGGAGTAGTGTTTGTCATCCAATTTTTTTGTACCGCCTGTCTAGTTTGAATTGACATACCTGCGTGGTATTCGCCAACCTTATACCCATATGCTTTTAATAAGGTACATAACTGTGTAACATTGTTTCTTGTGTTACAATAAATAATAACTGCCCCTTCGGTTGCATTTAAAATGCCTCTCAAGCTGTGTAATTTTACTGGCACTTGTTGGACAATATATTGCAAATTAGGCCTTAGGAAAGAATCAGTAATCACTTCAGCATTAGGCAAGGACAATTGGTCAATAATATCTTTTTGAACAACAGGTATTGCAGACGCTGTCATTGCAAGGATAGGGATAGTGGGGAATAATTTTTTTAATACCGACACCTTCCTATAGCTAGGTCTAAAATCATAACCCCATTGGGATATACAATGTGCTTCATCAATTGCAAATAGGGTAACAGGCAGTTGTTTCAAAAAATCTTGAAACTTTTGTTGTGCTAATTTTTCAGGAGAGCAATAAATAAATCGAAACTTACCTTCAAGCGCTTCTTTCAATATTTCGTTTTGCGCTTCCTCTGTTATTTGTCCCCCCAATGCAACTGCACTAATATTCTTTTCTTTTAAATCCTTTACTTGGTCCTGCATCAATGCAATAAGAGGGCTTATTACTACGCAAATGCCCTCATTAAACAAAGTGGGTATTTGAAAACACAAGGACTTGCCTGCTCCAGTAGGCAGTAAGGTTAAAACATCCTTGCCTTTAACAACTGCTTCAATGACAGCAAGCTGTTGCGGCCTAAATGCTTCGTAGCCCCAGTATTGTTTTAATATGTCTTGGAGGGTTTTCAATAGCCGGCTTACACTAATTTTTTCTTGAACAAACGAAGTGAATTAAGCGCAAGTACAATATCACTTAATCCCATTATTAAAGCACCATAAGTTGGCCCCCAAGTACCTAATAAACCAAAGGCGGCTACGGGTATTGCAACGATATTGTAGGAGAATGCCCATATCAAATTCTCTTTAATAGTTTCATAAGTTCTACTTCCTAAACCAAGTGCCATTGGTAAATTCTTCAGCCCTTGATTCATTAATATTACTTGTGCACTTTGTATAGCAATATGTGATGCGTTACTTAATGAAATCCCGATAGTTGCTTTTGCAAGTGCTGGTGCATCATTAATTCCGTCACCTACCATTGCGGTTGGATTTGCTTTAGTTAAGGCATCTAGCTTATTTAGTTTATCGGCAGGGCTTTGTTCATATAATATTTCTTGTATTCCCAATAGTTTACCAACCTGCTCACATTTTTCTTTTCTATCCCCGCTTAATAATATAGTGTGGATACCTTTTTTATGAAGTGTTTCAATTACTTCTTTTGCTTCTGGGCGTATTTGGTCTGCTACATCTAGCCAGCCAAGTAGTTTGTCATTTTTTTGGATATAAACATTATGGCCGTCTTCTACATTTTTATCAACTAAACTTTTGAATGAACCAGCCCAATAGTTATTGCCTTGTTTATCGGTTGCCTTTATGCCAATTCCTTTTACTTCCTCAATGGTGGCCCATTTAATTTCTTCTTTTGATTTCCATTCGGTACTAATACATTTCGCAATTGGATGGTTGGAATATTTTTCTAAAGAATAAGCAATGACAATAAATTCTTCTAAAGTAGTGCCCTCTAAAACATTGGTTCCTGCAATTTCAAATAAGCCTGTAGTGAGGGTACCTGTTTTATCAAATACTACTTGCTTTATATTCTTAAAAGTTTCTAAACTTTTTGCATTTTTAAATAGTACACCATTCCTTGCGCCTCTCCCAAGCCCAACAGCAATGGCTGCAGGTGTAGCCAATCCCATAGCACATGGACAAGCAATGACCAAGACGGCTATACCTCTTAATAAACTTTGGCCAAATCCAATATCGGTAATAATAAGGTTCCCTAATACAGTGAGTACTGCAATGCCTAAAACTACGGGCACAAATACGGCACTAATTTTATCAGCTAAAATTTGCACTGGTGGTTTTTCACCTTGTGCAGCTCTAACCATTTTTAATATATTGGACAACACCGTGTCGTCTCCAACTGCTGTTACATAGGCCTTTAAAGTGCCGTTTTCAACAGTACTACCGCCCAATAACAGGTCTGTTGTTTTTTTATGTACGGGTACGCTTTCCCCAGTTACTATCGATTCATTTACATTTGCTTCCCCCCATAAAATTTTACTATCCATTGGGATAGTTTCGCCTGAATTAATGAGTATTAAATCACCCACTTTTAAAGTTTCACTTTCTACATTAAAAATTACTTCTTTGTGTTGGTCATCAAATACAATCATATTTGCCATCACCTTTTGCGCCTTCACTAAATCTTTTAATGCACGTTGCGTGGAAGCTACAGAAGCATCTTCTAAATAATTACCAAAAAATACAAGGGTCAAAATGGTAGCAGTAGTTTCATAATATGCAAAAGCTGGCCCTAGTGCTGCTAAAGTGCCATATAAACTATATCCAAAGGAGGCTATTGCCCCCATAGCCACTAGTACATTCATATTGGGTATCCCTTTTGTCAAACTATTCCATGCACTCTTCCCAAAATAATTCATCCCTACTATAAAAACAGGTGTTGTTAATGCTAATTGAACATAGGGGTTCATTAATAAATGAATATGAACTCCTGGTAGCATGTGCACCATTAAGGGCAAAGTAAAAATCAAGCAAAAAAAGGCACGTTCTTGATTATTGTCAAGCCATTTCTTTTTTGGTGCTGCGCCGTCTTCGCCTCTTACTTTGTATCCTAGCCCACTAATGCCTTTTATTAAATTTTCCTTATTTATATTTTCAGGTAATTCAAATTGAATCTCGCCTTCCATAAAACTTACCTTAGGTTCGCTGATTCCTTCTTTCTGTAGATATTTATGTATTGACAACGCACAATTAGTACAACTCATGCCATCTACCTTCCATTGAACATTTTCCATAATATGTCTATTTATAAAACAAAGATACGAAGACATTTCAGCATTGTATTTGTTCGCTTATCTTTGGTGAATGGATAAGAAGTATACATTGAACGAATTGGACCAATTGGCTGCTTTATTGGTAGAAAAATATGGCGATAAGCCTGTTTGGGCCTTTCATGCCCCAATGGGGGCTGGCAAGACCACCTTAATTGGGCGTATTTGTAAACAATTAGGAGTGACTTCGGCAGTCACTAGCCCTACATTTGCCCTAATGAATGAATATGAAGGGAATGGGAAAATTATTTACCATATGGATTGGTATCGTTTACAAGGCGAGCAGGAAGCGCGTCAGGCTGGCGTGGAAGCTACATTCGATTACGCTGATTTTTCATTAGTTGAATGGCCCGAAAAGGCACCCAATTTATTGCCTGAAAATACACAACATTTTGAAATTGAAATTTTAGATCCTGAACATAGAAGGATTTTTATACCTTCATAAAAATTAGGTAGCAATGAGTACCATTAAACCACAAATAAAATCGTCGTTTGCTTTTGAAACACAGGAGGAAGTATTAGATATACCTCATGGTTCAAAACCCTTGTTAATTGGTATCCCTAAAGAAATTGCATTTCAAGAAAATAGGATTGGCTTAACGCCAGATGCTGTGAGTGTCTTGGTTGCTAATGGACATGACGTAATGGTGGAATCCTTAGCAGGCTCGGGAAGTAGGTATACCGATAATGATTATTCAGAAGCGGGTGCTAGGATTGTTTTTGAAAAAGAAGAAGTTTACAAGTGCCCCATATTAGTTAAGACAGCGCCCCCAGTGGAAGCCGACTTGCCCTACTTGCAAATGTACCAGACCATTATTTCTCCTTTGCATTTGTCGGCGCTGAAAAAAGAACTCATGGAGCAATTGATGGCTAAAAAAATAACCGCACTTTCTATTGAAAATATTAAAGACGAAAATCAGAATTATCCCATTTTAAGAAGCATGAGTGAAATTACCGGAAGTGCAGTAATGTTAATTGCTGGACAATACCTTAGTAATTTTAATCAAGGAAAGGGTGTTTTGCTTGGTGGTGTGAGTGGAGTGCCGCCAACCAAAGTGGTTATTATTGGTGCTGATATTATTGGAGAATTCGCGGCCCGAAACGCTTTAGCATTAGGGGCTAGCGTAAAAGTATTTGACAATAATGTTTCTCGTTTACAAAGGTTGCAAAATAATTTAGGACAGCGTGTTTGGACAAGTGTACTAGAGCCAAAAATTTTAGCAAAGCAATTGAAAACCTGCGAAGTAGCTGTTGGTGCGTTAAGAAACGAATTTGGGCGTGCACCTATTGTAGTAACGGAGGAAATGGTTGCTGCAATGCGACCTGGTAGTATTATTATAGATGTAGCTATTGACCGAGGTGGCTGCTTTGAAACTAGTGAATTAACAAATCATGCCCATCCTATCATTATAAAGCACGAGGTTATTCATTATGGTGTACCTAATATACCAAGTGGCTTTGCTCGAACGGCTAGCCAAGCTATCAGTAACGTACTCATGCCCTTATTAATACAAATAGGCGATCAGGGTGGGTTAGAAGAAATTATTTGGCAACAGGTACACTTAAGAGAAGGTATTTATTTATACAAAGGTGCCTTAACCGATTTTTATATTAGCGAAAAATTCCAACTTAAGTTTACAGACTTAAATTTGTTAATTGCGAGCAGAAGTTAAACGCCCACAGTTTTATAATCCATTAAGTTTATTTGCTGTTTGCAAAAAGAATATTCCTGTGGATCATTACTTCCTACTATAATTAATTTATCTAACGCATAGGTATTAATTAAGTGGTGGTATAGTGCGTAACCTTCCTTGTCTAAATTGCTACAAGGTTCATCTAGCAGCAGCATTTGCGTTTCAGAAAAAATTGCTAATGCGAGTTTTAAACGTTGTTTCATCCCGCTGCTGAAATACCTGATTTGTTTATTTGTAGCATCCTTTAATCCAATTAGCTCGATAATTTGAGCATACGTTAATTGGGTATTTATTTTTTTGAATTTTGCATGAAATTCAAACTGTTCGAGTGTGGTAAATTCTTCAATTAATTCTAAGTAAGGTGCAGCAATACTTAATTGTTGGAATATTGTGTGCGTGTCGAATGGGCCCCATGTAATGGTGCCTTTTGAAAGGGTAGTGTAGCCTGCAATAATTTGCAAAAGGGTACTTTTGCCAGAACCATTATTGCCAATAAGTGCATAATAATTTCCCTGCTCAAATTTAAAATCAAGCCCCTTAAAAATCCAATCTTTATTGAATCTTTTACCAGCGTCTGTCAGGCTAATAGTAGTCATGATTAATCTTCTTCAACAGCACCTTTGCCGAATCTTTTAATAATGCCCCTTCCGCTATCTCTTATAAACGTTACAATCTCATCACGTTCGTCCGTTGCAGGTAATTCTTCCTCAATAAATTCTAAAGCCTGCGTTGTGTTCATTCCTTTATTGAAAATATAACGGTAAATATCAAGTATGTGGTTAATTTTTTCTAAATCAAATCCTCTTCTTTTTAAACCCACGCTATTTACACCACCATAACTTAAAGGGTTACGCACTGCCTTAATATATGGGGGAACATCTTTACTTACTAAACTTCCTCCAGCAATATAGGCGTGTTGCCCTATGTTTACAAATTGGTGCACAGCACTCACTCCTGCAATCCAAGCATAATCACCTAAGGTAACGTGACCAGCAATTTGGACACTGTTGCTTAATATGCAATTATTACCCACTATACAATCGTGCGCAATGTGACTGTATGCCATAATTAAACAATCATTCCCAACCTTTGTTACCCAACGGTCCGACGTGCCTTTATTGATTGTTACAAATTCTCTGATGGTGGTATTGTCTCCAATTTCAACTGTGGTTTTTTCTCCATTGAATTTTATATCCTGTGGGTCAGCGCCAAGCACCGCTCCAGGAAAAATGCGACAATTTTTTCCAATACTAGTACCATTCATTATGGTGACATTACTTCCAATCCAAGTACCTTCTCCAATGGTTACATCGCCATGTATCACGGTAAATGGATCAATTTTTACGTTGGAAGCAATTTTGGAATTAGGATCGATATAGGTAAACGGATGTGTCATAGTTTATTATTTTATTCGGCTCTTTTTACTACTTGTGCAACTAAGTCTGCTTCAGTGACAACTTTGCCGCCAACATAAACAGTACCTCTCATTTCACAAATTCCTCTTCTAATGGGAGATATTAATTCCATTTTCAACAGCATGGTATCGCCTGGTTTTACCATTGCCTTGAATTTGCAATTGTCAATCTTTAAAAAATAAGTATCATAATTTCCTTTAGGCATTGCATTAATACAAAGTATACCTCCAGTTTGCGCTAGGGCTTCTATTTGTAAAACACCAGGCATAATGGGGTTGCCTGGGAAATGACCTGGGAAAAACCATTCATTAAATGTCACGTTCTTTACGCCTACAATGGAAGTATCAGTTAGTTCAATTATTTTATCAACAAACAAAAATGGATGACGATGTGGTAATGTCTTTTCAATTTGCTCAAGGCTAAAAACAGGCGTAATGGAGGGGTCGTATACAGGCACATTTTTAACGTGCTTATTTTTTTTGATGTATTGCTTAATCTTTTTTGCAAATTCTACATTACTGCTATGGCCAGGTCGGTTTGCAATGATGCGGGCTTTAATTGGGTAGCCTATTAATGCTAAATCACCTATTACGTCCAATAGTTTATGTCTAGCTGGTTCATTTGGGAACCTAAGTTCTAAATTGTTTAAATACCCCTCACTTTTAACTTCAATTTTATCGCGCTTAAATACTTTTGCTAAGCGACTCATTTCCTCAGTAGTTACTGGCTTGTCTACAACTACAATTGCATTGTTTATGTCACCCCCTTTAATTAAATCGTTATCCAATAAAGCCTCCAGTTCATGCAGGAAACAAAAAGTTCTACAAGGTGATATCTCAGCTTTAAAATCTTTTATAGTTTTAAGTGCGGCATGTTGAGTGCCAAGTACGGGACTGTTAAAATCAATTAAAGTAGTGATTTGGTAATCAAGGGAAGGTAGTGCCACCATTTCCACTCGTTTTTCCTCATCGTAATGAAAAATATTTTCATCAATACTATACCATGCTTTTGCAGCTTCTTGTTCCAATACGCCAGTTGCTTCAATCTTTTCAATAAAAGGAGCCGAACTTCCATCCATAATTGGAATTTCTGGACCATTTAATTCTATCAATACATTGTCTACCCCCATACCTACCAAGGCAGCAAGTATATGTTCAACTGTACTCACTTTTGCATCGCCTATTTGCAAGGTGGTGCCTCGGCTCGTATCAGATACTAAATCGCAATCGGCTTTAATAATAGGTTTATTTGGAAGGTCTACTCTTTGAAATTGAATGCCAAACCCAGGATTTGCAGGGTGTAGTGTCATATCCACTAAAACACCTGTATGTAAACCTGTTCCACTAATGCTTATACTTGACAATAATGTGTGTTGCTTATCCGGATTGAAATGCTGATCCATGCTTATAATATTTTTTGCTTCGCTATTTTAAAGCGATGATTTGATCAAAATTAGGCTGATTTAGCCTTTTTGAGACAGTTGTTGTACTAATATTTCCAATTCTTTTACCCTTTTTTCAAGGGAAGGAAGGTTTTTCATATATACTTGTGCCCTTAATGCAGTGGTATGTTCACTAGCAGGGTTACCTGTGACAGTTAAGTTGGGAACCTTAATACTTTTCGTAACACCACTTTGAGCTGCTATTTTAACGCCGTTAGCAATGCTTATATGCCCTGCAAAGCCCACTTGGCCGCCAACCATCACGCCCTTCCCGATTTTTGTACTGCCACTGATGCCGGTTTGAGCTGCAATAACTGTATTTTCTCCTATTTCTACATTATGCGCAATTTGAATAAGGTTATCTAGTTTCACCCCTTTTCTAATAATTGTTGAACCAATAGTGGCTCGGTCAATAGTTGAGTTTGATCCAATTTCTACATTATCCTCTATTATAACATTTCCTAATTGAGGCACTTTTTGAAAACTGCCATCTGCTTTTGGAGCAAAACCAAATCCGTCTGCGCCAATTACTGCACCAGCATGAATGGTAATATTATTTCCTAAAATACAATCGGTATAGACAACCACGCCAGGATGTAAAATTACATTGTTGCCAATTTTTACATTGTCACCAATTACCACGTTAGGGAATATTTTTACATTATTTCCTATGGTTACATTTTCTCCAATATGGGCAAAAGCGGCTACATAGTTATTTTCACCTAGTATAGCCGTGCTTGCAATAAAGGAAGGACTTTGAATGCCAGTTAAATTATTGGTTTTAAGTTCTTGGTATTTGGTAAGTAATGTTGCAAAGGCTGCATATGCATCGGGCACCCTAATTAAGGTAGCAGTGACAGGTTGCTTTAGCACAAGGGCCTCGTTAATAATAATAACGGAAGCTTGTGTTTGGTATAAATAGTCTTCGTATTTAGGGTTAGCTAAAAATGAAATTTCGCCATTTTTTGCTTCTTCAATTTTTCCAAATTGGCTTACTTGAACAGCGGCATCACCTTCTACTGTTCCTTGTATCATTATAGCAATTTGTTGGGCACTAAATTGTGGCATTCGTAATTTTTTGGATGGGGGATTATTCGCCTAGCATGCAAATGTAAAATTTTTTCACTTGGGCGGACAGACTTTCAACGATTATCGCATTCTGAATTTGCGAAATATTGGTTATTTCACCCGTTTTTAGTAATATTTTGATGCTTTCGCTATCATTTTTATACATCGTATTGGTGACCGTGCCTTTAAAACACAGGTAGGATAGGTCGTTTTCGTTAAAAGGGAAAAGGTTTTTTGTTTTTTCGTATGCTTTTAACCAGTCGGCCTCGCTAATAGGTTCATCGTGCATTGTGCATTTGTAGCAATTTCTATTAAGGAGCCTTTTGCATAATAAGGACAAAATAGGGTCGGTGTGTTGCTGCCACAATTTCACTGCAAAAAGCACATCTGTATCATCTAGGTTGCAAAAAGCGTCTAGGTTAATATCATTAAGTTGCCCCGAAAAATCGCCTAAAAAATAGTCTAATACACTGCCAGTTTTTATAGTCTCAGGGGCTGTTTTATATAAACGCTTCGCCCTCTCTATAATTTTCACTAACATATTTTCACTCGCAACTACTGTCTTGTGACAATACACTTGCCAATACATGAGTCGGCGTGACATTAAAAATTTTTCAACACTATTTATCCCTTTTTCTTCCACTACTAATTCGTTGTTGTGCACGGTGAGCATTTTTAAAATGCGCTCATAACCAACAACGCCTTCGCTAACACCTGTAAAAAAGCTATCTCTTGATAAATAATCTAGGCGGTCTACATCCAGCTGGCCGCTGATTAGTTGGTGTAAAAACTTTTTTGGGTATTGATTCGTAAATATTTGAATAGCTAAATTTAATTTCCCATTTAACGCAACTTCTTTTTCCTGATTTAATTCCTTCATTATTAGCAGAGACATGTCCTCATGGTGTACTCCTTTCAGTAGAACATTTTCTAATGCATGTGAATAAGGACCGTGTCCAATATCATGTAAAAGAATTGCAGCTTTTGCAGCTTGTGCCTCTTCGTTGGTTATTTCTATACCCTTGTCCCTTAGCTCTGCAATTGCAATGGACATTAAATGGTAAGCACCTAAAGAGTGATGCATTCTTGTATGCACTGCTCCTGGATACACAAGGTGGGCGAGTGCCATTTGTTGTATTCTTCTTAACCTTTGGAAAAAAGGGTGTTGAACAATAGCAAAAATTAATGGATCATTAATTGTAATGAAACCATGCACTGGGTCGTTTATAATTTTTCTTTCTGTAAAACTCATACTTTTCTTATGCCCACAAAGGTACGAAATGTGAATAACTCCTAGCCCATAATTAACTGCCTAGTTCAACAAAAAAGTATCTTTGCAAGACCCTTACTACCCTATAAATCAATGCATAATATGAAATTGACTCAAACTACATTAGATAAGTTAGAAGATATTTTAGGTGAATCTGAATTTGTTGTTCGCTATGAAAGAGGCAACTTCCAAAGCGGTTGGTGCTTATTAGAATCAAAAAGAATTGTGGTGTTGAATAAATTTTTGAATTTAGAAGCTAGAATTAACACTTTGTTGGAGTTAATACCACAGCTTGATATTCAGTTTGACAAACTAACTCATGGTTCACAAAAATTATATGAGGAAGTGAAGCATTTGTCTTTAACTGAAACGGAAGCATAGGCAAGCTTTTTACATTTTCTAGTTTTTCTTGCAGTAATTAAACAATTTAGATTTTGCTAGACATTACTATTTTAGGATCTGGAACTAGTACAGGCGTCCCCTTAATTGGATGCGATTGTCCTGTTTGCAAATCCATTGATCCTAGAGATAGTAGGTTAAGGACTAGTATTAAAATTACTTCTAAAACAACTTCTGTTGTTATTGATACCACGCCCGATTTTAGGTATCAGATGTTGCGCACTAATACCACAAAATTGGACGCTGTAGTTTTTACCCATCCACACAGGGATCATTATGCGGGATTGGATGACATAAGGCCATTTAATTTCTTTTCAAATATGCCTATGCACATTTATGCAAATGAACTTACCCAAGTTGCTATTAAAAGAGATTTTTATTATGCATTTGAAGAAAAAAAAGATGTAGGATTGCCCGAGATGATTTTACATACAATTCACAAAGATCCGTTTACTATTGGGGACTTGAAATTTATACCCATACAGGTAATGCACAGGGAAATGCCGGTACTTGGATTTAGAATTGGGGACTTTACTTATATCACTGATGCAAATTTTATAGCGAAGGAAGAAAAAGAAAAGATAAAGGGCTCTCGTATTTTAATATTAAATGCATTACGCCCTCAAGACCATCCAACACATTTCAATTTAGCCCAGGCTATAGCAATGGCAGAGGAGTTGGCCATACCGTTGGTATACTTTACGCACTTTAGTCACCAAATTGGGCTACATGCTGAATTGGAGGCATTTTTGCCCGATTCAATAAGAATGGCCTATGACGGGTTACGTTTCAGTGTGTAATTTCAATTCATTTTAACGTATTTATACGTTGTTTATATCGCTTGAGTTTAGCTAACTAGTGTGAAATTTAAGTTATGCGTAACGAGTGGAAAGTATACTTCCTTTTTTCAGAAAAGGAACAAAAGGGGATGTTGGTACTAGGTTGTATTTTATTATTTAGCTCCTTGCTTAGTTTGTTGTTGCCAACCAAGCCTTCGGACAACCGGAATACTATAACACCTTCGGTTGCCCATTTTATTGTCTTTGAATTTGATCCCAACACCATTGACAGTAGTAAAGCGTTACAATTGGGCATCCCTCCAAAACAAGTACACACTTTACTTAATTATAGAAGAAAGGGTGGGCGATTTTACAGAAGTGAACAATTGGCAAACTTGTATGGCTTAAGTCCGCTGTTGGCTGAAAAACTAATCCCCTTTGTGCGTATTAATGGACTAAATAATAGAAGTGTATATTATAATAAATACAAGGAGTCGACAAATGGTAGAAATAATTTTACTTGGGTCATAGATATTAATAATGCAAGCGAAACCGAATGGATGCAAAAAACCAATTTATCTAAACCCACTGTACAAAGAATTATGCGGTATAAAAATTACCTAGGTAATTTTGAAAAAGTACAACAAATAAAAAAAGTATACGGACTCTCCGATGCAGATTATGACTTACTACATGGACATATGTTTGTTGGTAAAACAAAGCCAGTGAAACTTGTGGCTAATACAATGAATTTTAAAAATTGGCAATCTCTATCCATGTTTACGCATAAAGAAATAGGCATAATAATTAAAACAAGAAAGGGGAATGGGGGTAGAATAGGTTGGAGAGAAATAGTGATTTTGTGTGATTTGACAGAAAATCAAGCAACTAGTCTAAAACAAAAAATAACGATAAATGATTGATTTATAGGAAGATACTAGCATAGATACATGGGTATGTTTTTTTCTAGAGCGAAATACTTGTTTTTTCTAGAAATTTTACTAGTTTGCTGTAGGATTAATTTCCTAGTTACGATTGCTTGCTTAAAATCCCGCTTTATGCGGGATTTTATATTTTACAATTTTCTTGATTTATTATTTGCTTGCAGACTTGAAAATTTGATTTACTGCACCACCCAGCATAGGGAACTTTTGTTTCACAAATGCTGCAATCACTTCAATGGATTGTTTTGCTTGTTCAGGGGTAACACCAGTTTCTTTTACTAAGCGGTCTATTAATTCTTGCATAAAATTTATTTAATTAGTAAGGTAAAATATTATTTGGTTGTTAGGCTACTTTTAAGGTACTTAATTTGCTTTTATCAAACATTTGTTTAGCATAAGCTAATGTGACATTAAATTCAGTGGCATCCGTTCCAGGCATTTCAAACATAGCCTGTGTGAATAAGCTTTCGCAAATACTTCTTAAGCCTCTTGCCCCTAATTTATATTCCATTGCTTTTTCAGTAATAAAATCGTACACAGCAGGATCGATAGTTAATTTAATCTTTTCAATTTCGAACAATTGAGTGTATTGCTTCATTAGCGCATTCTTTGGTTCGGTAAGAATACTTCTTAGTGTGGCTGCGTCTAGGGGCTCTAGGTGCGTAATAATTGGCAAACGGCCTAGCATTTCAGGAATAAGGCCAAAGCTTTTTATATCTTGTGCATTTACAAAACGCAACAAATTTTTTCTTTGCAATTCTTGTTCGTCTTTATTGACACTAAAGCCAATCGCATTTGTATTTATACGTCTTGCGATAATTTTATCAATTCCGTCAAAAGCCCCACCGCATATAAATAGGATATTTTTGGTGTCCACTTTTATCATCTTTTGGTCGGGATGTTTTCTGCCTCCTTGTGGGGGCACCAAAACGTCGGTTCCTTCCAACATTTTTAATAAGCCTTGTTGTACCCCTTCGCCGCTTACATCACGCGTAATAGAGGCGTTATCACTCTTTCTAGCTATTTTATCAATTTCGTCAATATATACAATACCTCTTTGAGCTGCTTCCACATCGTAATCGCAATTTTGAAGTAAACGGGTAAGCATACTTTCTACATCCTCGCCAACATAACCAGCTTCAGTAAATACAGTTGCATCGACAATTGCAAAAGGAACATTCAAAAGTTTAGCTATAGTTTTAGCTAATAGTGTTTTACCTGTTCCTGTCTCGCCAATCATAATAACATTACTTTTCTCTATCTCAACCTCATTCTTATGGGTACTTGGCAGGTTAATACGCTTAAAGTGATTGTATACAGCAACTGCTAATATTTTTTTAGCATCATCTTGTCCAATAATATATTGGTCTAAAAAAGCTTTAATAGCGGTAGGTTTTTGCACTTTTAAAGCATGTCCTTTTCCGTCACTCTTTTTTTGATTAAATTCTTTTTCAACAATCTCATGAGCATGTTCGATACAGTTTTCACATATATGTCCATCCTGGCCTGCAATTAGTATTTTAACTTCATCCCTATTGCGGCCGCAAAAAGAACAATTTATAGCGACTGTGTTACTCATTTTCATAGTATAGTTATTTATAGGTGCGTTGCAATTTTATCAACAATGCCATAAGCAACTGCTTCTTCTGCATTCATCCAATAGTCTCTGTCAAAATCACGTAATACTTGTTCAAGTGTTTTGCCACAGTTTTTTGCTAATATTTTTGCCCCTAATTCTTTTGTTTTCCTAATTTGTTCTGCTTGAATTTCAATGTCCGCACTTGTGGCTTGAAAATAACCACCCAAACTTGGTTGGTGTATCATTACTTCGCCGTGTGGAAAAATAGATCGGCTCCCTTTTTCGCCCATGCTAAGTAAGATAGATCCCATACTCGCAGCCAATCCCATGCAGGTAGTATGTACCGGGCTTTGTATTAAATTCATGGTATCAAACATAACCATGCCACTTGTAACCACACCACCTGGGCTGTTAATATAAAAATTAATATCAGCGCCTGGCTTATCGGAGTCAAGTAATAATAATTTTGTCACAATGTCCTTAGCTGATTTATCGTCAACAACACCCCATAAATAAATGGCTCTTTTTTCAAAGAAAATCTGTTCCATTTTTTTATTTAAAAAGGGAGCTGCTTCTTCTTTCTTTTCTTCCTTTGGTTCCTCTTCCTCGTGCATTATAAATTTGTTACTTAGTATCATACAATCAAATTGAATTAATTATTAATTAGGTTTTACTTCTTCAACTTACGGGGGTTGGTTAATAACACTTCGTCAACCAATCCGTATTCTTTACCTTCTGCAGCGGTCATCCAAAAATCTCTATCGCAATCCTTGGTAACTACTTCTAAATCCTTATGTGTATGATGCGCTATTACTTCATACAATTCTATTCTCAATTTCTTAATTTCCTTGGCGGTGATTTCAATATCCGATGCTTGTCCTCCAATAGCACCACTTGGTTGGTGTAACATAATTCTGCTATGCTTCAACGCTGTTCGTTTTCCTTCTACTCCCGCACATAATAGTATAGCTCCCATGCTTGCGGCCATTCCAGTACAAATAGTTGCCACATCGGGACTGATAAACTGCATTGTGTCATAAATACCTAATCCTGCATAAACGCTTCCACCTGGGCTATTGATATACATTTGAATATCCTTAGTACGATCTGTACTTTCTAGGAACAATAATTGCGCGGTTACAATATTGGCAACATAATCATTAATGCCTTCGCCAAGGAATATAATTCGGTCCATCATTAGACGGCTAAACACATCCATGCTTGCCACGTTCATTGGCCTTTCCTCAATAATATAAGGGGTAAGGTTGGTAACGCTATTTTGATATTGGTATAAGCTGTTACTGCTAATGCCTCTGTGTTTGATAGCATATTGCTCAAATTCTTTTCCTATGTTCATAGTTTATTTTTTCAGTATGTAAAGGTAAAACCTTGTACCCAAAGGAACTACAAAAACGGTGCCAATTTTGCCGATATAGGGCTTACAATAGAAACTTAACTACCTGAATAACAATTGTTTTCTAAAACTGACAGTAATGGCAGGCTAAATAAACCAAAAAGCCCCCAAACGGAGGCTTTTGAAAAGTTAAGTAGTTTAAATTAATGTTGGTGGTTGTTCAGCTTTTCCGCAAATTTCTCAGAAGAGATTTTTTCTTCTTTTGCAGTTACTTCCGCCTCAATCGCATTAAATAATTTATCAGTGCTAATACGTTGGTAACTATCTTCTACAAATTTTCTGTCTTGCATCATTCTAGCTGCATAATCTTCTAACCATTGGTCATTGTCACCTAATGCACCCAATTGGCCACCCATATAGCTCATTAATTGTTGTTTTGCGAAGTTCTTCAAATCTTCAGCAACTACTTCAATTTTATGATCTGTCATTAATTGTGTACTAATTAAAGTCCATTTTAATTGGTCTTGGAAAACAGGATATTCTTTTTCTGCTTCTTCATCCGTTCTTCTTTTTTCACCACCATTCCTTAACCAACGTTTTAAGAATTCAACAGGGAATTCCATTTTCGTGTTGTCAATTAATGCGTGGTATATTTGGTCGTGAATTTGGTTCTTTGCTTGTTGATCGAAATAGCCTTCAATGTCTTTTTTAATAGCTTCTCTAAATTCAGCTTCTGTTGTGATTGCTTGGTTAGGGTAGGTGGCTAAGAATAAAGGTGCTTCCAATGGAGCTTTTTCAACTAATCCCACTTTGGTAATAATTAGTTTGAAATATTTTTCACCATCCTCCTTCGTTAAACCTAAATCCGCTATGATAACATCTAGTTCTTTATCATCAAAAGCTTTGCTCAATTGAATTACAGCGCTCTCGTCTTTTTTCTTGCCTAAGAATTGTTTTCTTACTTTATCAGTAAAATATTTAATCAATAAAGAGTTGTCTTTTTTAATACCACCTTCAATTTCATTTCCTGCTGCGTCGGACTCAATAAAAGTCACGTTCAACACATTTTCCTCGCTATCTGCAACTTCGGGTTCGGTCATGTTACCGTTTCTGGTTTGAAGCCTTTCTAATTCTGCTTGAATCATTTCAGGAGTTACTTCAACCTTATAACGTATCACTTTTGTATCCTTTACTTTTAATTCGAATGTTGGCTTTAATCCAACTTCAAATGAAAAATCGTAGTTGGCAGGATTGTTAAAATCCATATTGGCTAATTGCGAATCTAATGGCAATGGCTGTGCGAATATTTCAATTTTCTCTTTAGCGATGTATTGATTCATTTCCTTTTCTACAGTTTTTAATATCTCATCTGTGAAAACTGAATGGCCATACATTTTTTTAATTAATCCAGTCGGCACCATTCCTTTTCTAAATCCAGGAATGGTAGCATTTTTTGCATGCTTCTTTAAACCAGCCTCGTAATTCTTTAAGTAATCTTCTTTAGTGATGTTGACTGTTAACTTGTCGTTTAATAGTCCAATGTTTTCTCTTTTTACAGTTGCCATAATACTTTATATTTTTCTACTTAATTATAGTGTTTAAGGGGTGCGAAGTTACGATTTTGGGGTTAACTATTTGCGAATGGCTTAATAAAACTGGCATAAATTAAACTAAAAAGCCTTCCAAAATGAATTGGAAGGCTTTAGTGCGGATGGAGGGGGTCGAACCCACACGCCTCGCGGCGCTAGATCCTAAGTCTAGTGCGTCTGCCAATTTCGCCACATCCGCTTAGGGGCTGCAAACTTAATTGATTTTTTCAATTTTATCTATTTTTTGAAGCTTCCTATGGTATCAAACCCACAATTTTTTCAAGAAAGGCGCGGTCTGTCTCATCAAAATGTGCCAAATGTTCGCTATCTACATCTAGTACACCTACAATTTGACCATTTTTGAAAACAGGGACTACTATCTCAGATTTTGAGAAACTGCTACAGGCAATATGACCAGGAAATTGCGCTACATCTTCCACGATCAATGTTTTTTCTATTTCCCAACTTTTCCCACAAACCCCACGACCCTTTTTTATCCTAGTGCAGGCCACTGGCCCTTGGAATGGACCCAGTACTAATTCATCCTCCTGAATCCAATAAAAGCCAACCCACCACCAATTGAATTGCTCCTTTAATGCAGCAGCAATATTTGCCAGGTTGGCTACTAAATTTGTTTCTCCTTCAAGTAAACCTTTAATTTGAGGGACTAAGGATTCGTATTGTGCTGTTTTAGTTCCCTTTAATATGCTTAAATCTTCTGCCATTTTTAGTATGCTAATTTTGTACTGGTTTTCTTAAAATATTTTGAAGTTCTTTCCTTTCTATTTTTGCTACAAAAATAATAAAGGTAAAAAGTAAAATGGTTGCAAATAAATAGTTAAACGGTGCATTTTTTGAAACAGCATGAATCAGTAAATTAATCCCATATAACACGAGTGTAATCATGAAATAGGCAATTAATTTCTTAGTTGCATAAGGTACAGGATAAATTCTTTGCCCCCACTTGTAGCTCACAAACATCATCGTGCCATAGCAAAAGAAAGTGGCCCAAGCGCTTGCCATATATCCAAAATGTGGAATAGCGATGTAATTAATTAATATAGTTATGGTGGCCCCTAATAGCGTAATCCAAGCACCGGCCATTGTTTTGTTACTTAACTTATACCAAATACTTAAATTATAGTAAACGCCTAAGAACATATTGGCAATAAGTAGTATTGGTACTACTTTCAAACCTACATGCATAGCAGGGTTTTGAATAAATTGTTTCCAAATATCAATATACAAAACGACCCCCAAGAACATGATACACAATGTGATGACAAAAAATTTCATCACCCTAGCGTAGGTTTTTTGTGCATTATCGCTTTGGGCCTGTTTAAAGAAAAAAGGTTCGGCACCCATGCGAAAAGCTTGTATGGAAATGGTAATTAAAATGGCTAATTTATAACAAGCGCTGTAAATGCCTACCAATGCTTTATTCGCTTCAGGACTGCCTCCTGGCGCCCACCAGCCCAACATAATACGGTCTAGGGTTTCGTTTATCATGCCGCCAAATCCTACGAGTATCAAGGGCAAAGCGTACACCATCATTTCTCTCCATAATTTAAAATCAAATGAAAAGCGTAAAGCCCTTATTTCTTTTTGCAATAGTAGTAATACAAAAACATTTTGTATTACACCAGCCACTAATATATAGCCCACTTCCCATCCTGGTTTGTATAAGCTACTAATAAAAGTATCAGGATTTGTTGAAGCGTATTGTGGCAGGGTGCTTATTAAAACATAAGTTGAAATTACATTTATCAAAATACCACCCACTTTAATAAGTGCGAATTTTTTTGGTTTTTCTTGCATGCGCAGTCTTGAAAAAGGAATAGTTGCAAGTGCATCAAGCGCTACAATCCAAGCCACTAAATTGATGTATTCAGGGTGTATGGTAATTTGTAGTAATTGCGACAAAGGGGCGCTCCAATAAAGTAATCCAATAATAACCAGTGCCGTGACAAAAATCATGGAGAAGCTACTGGTGTGGTAAATTTTTTCCTCGTTTTCTTTAGTGCCAAATCGGAAATAAGCCGTTTCCATTCCATGTGTGACAATGACATTTAAAAAAGGAATAAATGCATAAACGATAGATTGCTCCCCATAAGCTACTTCGGTAAGCTTATATGTCAAGTACGGCGTCAATAAATAGCTAATAAACCTAGCGGCTATTGAGCTAAGACCATACCATGCAGTTTGACCGGCTAATTTTTTTATACTACTCAAGGGATTGAAATTACAGCTAAATTAGTGAAAATAGTTTTGTTTATCTTCATGGAGTAAAACAGGCATTTATGAGAGTGGTAATACAACGGGTAAAGGCGGCTAGTGTCACGGTAAGTGATGAAATTATTGGGTCTATTAAAGGAGGCTTAATGGTTTTAATAGGTATTGAAAACGCCGACGGCAAGGATGATATTGAGTGGTTAGCTAACAAAATTACCAGTATGCGTATTTTTGACGATCCCGAAGGTGTAATGAATTTAAGTATCAAAGAAACAGGAGGGGATATCTTATTGGTGAGTCAGTTTACATTACACGCTTCTACCAAAAAAGGGAATAGGCCATCCTACATTGTTGCGGCTAAACCTGAAGTGGCAATACCTTTGTATGAATCATTTATTGAGCAATTGAATAAAGACTTGGGGAAACCGGTTCAAACCGGCAAATTTGGGGCTGACATGCAAGTAGCACTAGTGAATGATGGCCCGGTTACCATAATAGTAGATTCTAAAAACAAAGAATAATTCATTTAACAATCACTCCAACACTTTAGCCAATTATACTATGTCAAATTCAAAAACCATTCAGCAAGCCCAGGAACAAGTTGACCATTGGATAAAAACAGTGGGGGTTAAGTACTTTAGTGAGCTCACTAATTTGGGTATTTTAATGGAGGAGGTGGGGGAATTATCCAGGATTATGGTACGTAAGTTTGGGGATCAGTCCTTTAAAAACAAGGAGGAGGAATTATTACTCGCCGACGAAATGGCGGATGTCCTATTTGTACTCATTTGTTTAGCCAATCAAACGGGTGTGGATTTGGCGGCCGCTTTAGATAAAAATATACAGAAGAAAACCAGTCGGGACGCGACTAGGCATCAAAACAACGAAAAATTGCACCGATAATCCTTTCTGTCAGTATATTTGCAGCCTATGAGTAAAGCAACTTCAGATAATACATTACCCGCTATTATTTCCCATGCCAAAGAATATGGATTCGTGTTTCCAAGTAGCGAAATCTACGATGGATTAAGTGCTGTGTATGATTACGGCCCTTATGGCTCTCAGTTAAAAAAGAATATCCGCGATTATTGGTGGAGTAGCATGACGCAAATGAATGAAAATATAGTGGGAATAGACGCCGCTATATTTATGCATCCAACCACTTGGAAAGCAAGTG
This sequence comes from uncultured Bacteroidota bacterium, assembly GCA_903944755.1. Classification (GTDB taxonomy): domain Bacteria; phylum Bacteroidota; class Bacteroidia; order Chitinophagales; family Chitinophagaceae; genus Sediminibacterium. Next base: position 9,578 of record CAJATB010000007.1, on the reverse strand, counting down.
GACACGTTGATAGTTTTAGCGACCCATTAATTGATAATAAGGATAGTAAAAAAAGATACCGTGTTGACCATTTAATAGAAGGACATGCGGACAAATTAATTAAAGAAGGGGATAAAGAAGCAGCCGACAAGTTGATTGCTGACATGGAGGTATTGTTGGCCAACGATGATTTTGCTGGATTGAAAAAATTAATTGAAGACAATAAAATTCATTGCAGCGTTAGTGGTACAGGAAATTGGACCGAAATACGTCAATTTAATTTGATGTTTTCGACTGAATTAGGCTCCATTGCGGAGGATGCAAATACCATTTACCTAAGGCCCGAAACTGCTCAAGGTATTTTCGTGAATTTCTTGAATGTACAAAAGACTGCAAGGATGAAAATTCCTTTCGGAATTGCACAAACAGGAAAAGCTTTTAGGAATGAAATTGTGGCACGTCAGTTTATTTTCAGGATGCGTGAATTTGAACAAATGGAGATGCAGTTTTTTATTAAACCAGGCACTCAAAAAGAATGGTATGCGCATTGGAAAGAAGAAAGAATGAAATGGCATTTAAGTTTAGGAATTGACGCTGCTAAATACCGTTTTCATGACCATATTAAGTTAGCCCACTATGCGGACGCAGCTGTTGATATTGAATATGAATTCCCGTTTGGCTTTAAGGAAGTGGAGGGTATACATTCTAGGACTGACTTTGATTTAACACGTCATCAAGAATTCAGCAAAAAGAAGTTGCAATACTTTGATACAGAAATTAATCAACATTATGTGCCTTATGTAATTGAGACATCTATTGGATTAGATAGGATGTTTTTATTAATATTAGCTAATTCCTACGAGGAAGAAACAATTAATAAAGAAGACGGCACAACTGATTTAAGAGTGGTGCTGCATTTGCCTGCTAAAATTGCTCCTAATAAATTGGCAATTTTACCATTGACTAAAAAGGACGGCTTACCAGAATTGGCGAAAGAATTAATGGAGGATTGTAAGAAATCATTCCATTGCTTTTATGAAGAAAAGGACGCCATTGGTAAAAGGTACCGTAGGCAGGATGCAATTGGAACACCTTTTTGCGTTACCATTGACCATCAAACAAAAGAGGACGGTACTGTGACTATACGCTACCGTGACAGCATGTTACAAGAGCGTATCGCATTAAACAAAGTTAAAGAATTAGTACTAGCACATATTAACTAAACAAATTTTTGAATAACACAAAGAAGGTCCCGATTCATCGGGACCTTCTTTGTTAGTGTAAACTAGTAACAAGTTTAAATAAGGATAAAATTTATTCAAATTCTTATGAAAGTTAACTAGGAAAAATCATAAGATAGAAGGATAAAGTTTTTATTCAAATTCTTATGAATAAAAACTTTATCCGAACGATTCGAAGTGAACTTGTTTCTTATCCAAGCCAAGGTCGGTCATGTTTTTGCGTGCATCGTCAATCATTGCTTTCCAGCCGCACAGCCAAACATGAGCAGTTTCCTTATTTTCTTTTAATAATGCTTGATAAACTGGGTGAACATATCCTTTGTGAGCACCTACTGGCACTTCGGTTTCTCTTGAATAGCAAGGGTGGAAGTGGAAACCAGGTTCCTTTGCTTCTAATGCTTTTAACTCGTTAATATATAAGCCATCCTCAAATTTTCTGCAGCCGAAAATTAAATGAATATTATTGTGTGCTATTTTATGATCGTGGATATATGTTATCATTGACCTAAATGGTGCGATTCCTGTGCCTGTGCAAATAAAATAAACGTCATCATCGAAATTTTTAGGTAGCACAAAAACACCTTGTGGTCCTCTCAATGTAATTTTAGTGCCAACTTTTACTTCATTAAATAGGTAAGTGGTTCCAAGTCCGCCCTCTAAATGTACAATTACCAATTCGAAAGTATTTGTATTATTAGGAGCTGATGCAATGGAATAGCTTCTCCAGCGTTTATTTTTTTGTTCATGAATTGGCAAGTCAAGTGTCACGAATTGTCCTGGCACAAAATCAAATTTATCCATGCTCGGTATTTCGAAAAAAAACTTTTTTGTATTTGGTGTTTCATCTTCTATTTTAGTGATAACGCCTTCCACCCATTCTAATGCCATAATTGTGTTTTTATTTATTAGTAATCAACACCCTTTGAACATACACCTTCTTATTTGCATAAATTTTAATAAAATAAACGCCGGTACTTAAGCTAGGTATTATTACACGTTGGGGGGTATTTTGGTTGTTTAAATTTTCTTTTACAAAAAGGGAATTCCCATTTGAATTTAAAATTTCTAAAGAAATACCTTGAGTTTGGATATTACTAAACTGAATGTAAAAAGAATTTCCCTTAATTATATTCTCGACATAATCGTCAGAAGTGATCTTTAATCGAATTTCAGTTGTTGAAGCAGTCGCGATATCGGTGATTAAAATTAATTTATTATCAGATACGTTTTCACAATCACCGATAAAAGTTGCTACTTTATAGTAAGCATTTTTTGTTGGCTTGTAGCTTTTGTTAATAGCGCCCCCAATGGCCACATCATCCATGTACCATTGGTAGTTACTAGCCATTGTTGCCACTAAGCTATCGCCAACTAAAGCAAAGCTTGGCTTTTCGGCTGTTTTTACATTTATTTCCGAAGCCGTACTGTAACAATCGTTTGTACTTATTTGGGTGTTGTAAAAGAAGTAGTAATAATTTTGATATGTGGTGCCAGCTACACTATTTCCAGTATAGGTAAAAAGGGATGTTTGGCCAATTGGGTATGGACTTGATATAATATTGTCATTCCTGAATAATGTCGCACTCTCGTCACATCTCGCGACTATTCGGTAGTCTCCAGCAACATTAAGTTTGAAATTTAAATCATAAATCCTACCAGTATCATTTTGAACAAATGGTGTGGATGTTGTTCCAGTTGGTGGTGTTGGCGAGGGGCTGCTTGCTGGAGCGTTTATTGTTACAAATTGAGATAAGCTTGGGTAATAAGTAGTATCAGTAGCCATATACATAAGTTCAAACACAATTTTCCCTGCGTTTCCTGTGTACAATTTAACAGTGTTGATAGTCAATGGAATTTTTGTTTTTACCTTCATGTTATTGCCAGAAAAGTTATTATACCCCCCTGTGCTTGATAAGCTAGTATTTGAAACTGGTCCAACTAATCCTTGATAACCTTTACTTAAATAGACCTTGTTTTGCTGAGTGCTTGCAGTGGTTGATGAACCAACGGCGATTATATTTTTAAAATCACTGTTATCATACCAAAAATAGGAACTACCAGAAGTTGGGTTACTAACCGTTAATTTTAAATTGGCATTACAAACTACTGCATCCCCAATTGGATTTTCTGCCGCGGCAATACCAGTAACTATATCTGAGTAGGTGTCATTCGATTTTTGTTGATCTACTGTTAGACTAACTGAAGCGGTTATAGAATAGGTAGTATTGGCTGCAATAGTAAATGGTTTTTGAAAAGTATAATTCATACTCTCTAATCCATTCAGTTTTCCTGTAAATATTTCATTCACATTAAGAATAATTGACTCTCCATTTTTAATAGTTAAATTAAGCGGTATATTCTGTTGTGCTACAGACCCATTGTTAATGACTTTGACAGTTACGTACTGTATGTCTTTTTTACATATATTCCCAATTGGGTTTACGATTTCTCCTATCTGTAAATCGTTGGTTGGGTTTGTAATTTTAAAAGTATAGTCCTGTGTTTCTCCAATTGTATAATTATCACATGCTTTCACATCAGCACTACTATTTGTTTCCATTGCAACAATTCTTAATTTGGTTATTTTGCCAATAACTAAATCACTTGGTAATTGTATTACTGCTATGTATTTATCTCCATTAAGTAATACATTACTTGTCCCTACTGTTTCGGCAGCTTCAAAATTACCATTGTTATTATAGTCAATAAACACTTTCACAAATCGATTTATATTAGTGGCGTCCACACTTCCTACTTTTACAAATATATTTAGCAATCCAGCAGGTTCACCGGTAATCACATACTTGCTATTATCTGTATATTGGTTTGAAGTTGTATTTGCCAATTGAATATTATTAAAACTCACACTATCAATTTTTGTTCCAGCATTAGAAGTTGCTGTTGAATTACAATAAGCAGATCCGCCACTTCCACTTACGACAAGTGAGTAGGCCTGATGACCTCGGGCTAATATGCTTTTGTGCGAAACAGTGATATTATAAGTTTCTCCTAAAGAAGTCGAATCCAATTCAAGTTCTACTTTTTCTACATTGTCTAAAATATTATTACTTCTTGTAGCGGAGGCACTAGGAATTAATGGATTCAAGGACCATGGATAGTAGGTTTTATCCCCCTTAGTAATTACCAAATCAAGGTCGTTTACTAATTTAGGAGTAGGGTCGTCAAGCAAGGTACTACTGGTTCCTATTACATCTGTCCAAACCAAAGTCGCTTTAATTGGTTTGTTACCTGATGCAATAATATTATAAGTTTTGGGTTCATTATTTAGTAAGTCGTTTTCAAATACAAGGTCAGTGCTTACCGAGCTGTTATTTGTGCTTAATGCATTACTTAAAGTACTAGCAGCCTCACTCACATTTAATAATCCCCAACCAAATTTATAGTCAGGTCCCGAAAAATTACCTGCTTCATTTGCAGTATGGATGGCTAATGCTTTGACAGTAGCCGATTTGATATTTTTATTAGTTAACTGCTGGCTTAATTCTTGTAATAGCAAAAGCGCGCCCGCTGCACCCGGTGAAGCCATTGAAGTACCACTTTTATTCCCATAACTTGAATCATTGACAATTAAGGTTGAAAAAACATTCAAACCATCTGCGACAATATCGGGTTTGATTCTTCCATCGTCAGTGGGCCCCCATGAACTAAAATCAGTCATGACTACATCTTCTTTTTTGGTGTATCCACCTGCTATTCCTGCAACGGCCCCAACGGTTAATATATTTTTTGCATTTACATCGGTAGCTAAAATATCATATTCATTATTGCTACTCAAGCTATCTGGCCTATTACCTGCATTATACCATTTGCCCTCAGCATTTCTTCTCCAATAAGGCTTCCCAACTTCTGGACCATTATCGTTTCTGTTATTTCCTGCTGCTTTTACAATTAAATAATTCGGTGCATTGTATGCAATGGAATCAAAAGCTTGGGCAGCATCGTCATAGGAGCCAAATTTATAGTCTTCTTTTTCATTCCATCTTCCATTAAATTCCCAACGGGTAGAATCTGAATTATAATTCCATCCACTTACAATTCCATAAGAGTGATTGGATACTAGTAATCCATTTGCCGCAGCTAGTGCCATTTCTGCTTCGTCGTTGTTCCAATCGTAACTATAGGCACCTTTTATTCCATAGGACATGCCTTTAGCAAGTGGGTTTAACCCTTTACTCATAATAGTTCCAGCAACATGCGTGATGTGTTCAGAAACTCTTGTTGCGTTATCTTTATGCACTAGCCTTCCAGCAAATTCTTTATGTGTTAATCGTGGGACACCTTCATCCCAAATACCTATTTTATTTGTTATACTATCGCTGTTACCAGATAAGTTAAAACCTAATCCACCATTTGGCCAAATTTTGTGAGCGTTCACTGTAGTCGCTGGTATCGGATTAACAAAAGCAATATTATATTTTGGTTGGCCAAATGCATCCACACCCACTAAATAGGCAGTTGTTTTTGCGCCAGTTTTATAACTCATTGGCCAACCTTTTACTTTAGCTTTAATCACTGCTTCCGAAAAAGAAGCCCTTGATTTTAATTCAAAAGATTTTGCAGTATTGATAAGCACTTGTTTTTTTGTTTCATACTGTGCCAGTAGTTGGCTTGAAAAAAAACAGGCTAATAAGGTGTAAAAATAAAATTGCTTCATAGGTAAATTTCAAATGCTTTAATGCTAATTAATTGCTCTAATTTACAATGAAATACCGGTAATACTTTTAAAAACTAACGAATTGTGCGCGTCTTATTTTTTTGTTTAATTTTGGTAATGCGCGAGGAGCTGTAATTAAAACAATTTTTATATGAAAAAGTGCCTATTTTCTTTAATTATCAGCATTTTGTGCATGCCATTTTATGGGTGCATTAGCTTGAGTTCTCAAACCAAATTGACTGCATTACAAGGTGTGCAAGGTCAAGTTTTTGAGCAAAAAGGAAATACTATGCCAATGAAAGGGCAAAAAACATCAAAAGGGACTTTTTTGCATACAATGGTTTATATTTTTGAGCCTACATCATTATTGAAAGTGGAAGGTTTAAACGGTCAAATTTGCGCAAAAGTGAATGCGGTATTAGTAGATTCAATGATGACGGATAAAGACGGTAAATATAAAATTGCCCTCAAGCCTGGCAAGTATAGCCTAATGGTTAAATTTGGACAAGGTTTTTTTGTGCCCTATTTCTCAGGTACTCACGAATTGTCAATTATTGAAATACTACCAAAGACGTTTTCGGAATTAGATATTATTGTGAATGTAAATGCAAGTTATTAATACTACTTGTATCTTTGTAGCTGTGTAGTATGAATGAGCAATCTCTGTTTGAACGTTTTCGTAATTCCCCCCTCCTAAATAATTTGGTGGCCAGGATAGCTATGTCCCAGCAGGAACATAAGCCCTACCAGGTTTTTTTACAAAATTTACAAGGGTCCACGCCGGCTTTTGTGCTTCAAACTATTTTCACGCATCCTAAAACAGCAACATTAAACCATTTGGTAGTGTTGAATGATGCCGAAGAAGCCGCCTATTTTTTAAATTCAATTGAAAGTGTTACAGAGGCATTAGATTTATTTTACTTCCCGTCTTCTTATAAATCCCCGCATAATTTTAGTGTATTAAACCCTTCGCATGTTATGCTAAGGACCGAGGCACTTACTAAAATTTCAATGGGAGGGAATAAGAAAATAATTGTTACTTATCCTGAAGCGTTATTTGAAAAAGTAATTTTACCCAATACGCTACAACAAAATATTATTCAAATCAAAACCAATGATTCGCTTGATTTGAACGGAGTGATGCAGCAATTGGTTGACTATGGTTTTGAGCGAACAGATTTCGTTTATGAACCTGGGCAGTTCGCTGTAAGAGGGGGTATTTTTGATATCTATTCCTTCGGAAACGAAAATCCTTATCGCATAGAATTGTTTGGGGAAGAGGTAGACAGTATTCGTTTGTTTGATCCAGCTTCGCAATTAAGTGAGCGTAAATTACTGCAGGTAAATATTATCCCGAACGTGACTACTCAGTTTGATGACACGCAAAAAATTTCTTTATTAGATTTTGTTTCAAAGGATACTATTATATGGTTAAGGGATTGGGATGTGATTCGTCAAAAAGGGGTTGATCAAATGGAGTCACTTAAAGATTTCATAAATCACCATGCTATATTGAATAAAACGGACGAAAACGATCCGCATAAAAGAGAGAGTCATGTACAAGATTTCGAAACTGTTGAAAATACGACCACCCAATTACAAGACAAATTTATTTTAGAATGGGGCTTTCAGCAGCATTTGACAAAGGAAAAGATAGTTTTTGACACACAACCGCAGCCTTCCTTTAACAGACAGTTTCAATACTTAATTGCGAACCTTCAGGAGTTAGAAAAGAAGGGCTATACTTTGTTTTTATTTGCAGAACAAGCAAAACAATTGGAACGCTTGCATGCAATTTTTACTGACTTAAATACATCCATTCAGTTTACGCCAATTGTAAAAAACATACACGAAGGTTTTATCGATCATGACCACAAAGTAGTTTGTTATACGGATCACCAAATATTCCAACGTTACCATAAATACAAAGTTAAACAGGCTTATAGCAAGAGCAAAGCTATTACACTAAGGACTTTGAGAGATTTGCAACCTGGTGATTATGTAACGCATATCGACCATGGGGTAGGCGTGTATAGTGGTTTGCAAAAAATTGACGTGAATGGGCGAACACAAGAAGCCGTTAGGATTATTTATAAGGATACAGATATATTATATGTAAATATTAATTCATTACACAAAATTTCGAAGTATACAGGTAAGGAAGGTTCGCCCCCGAAAATTAATAAATTAGGTTCTGATTCTTGGGCTAAATTAAAAGATAAGACGAAGGCAAAGGTGAAAGAAATCGCTTTTGATTTAATTAAATTGTATGCAAAGCGTAAATCTCTTTTTGGATTTGCATTTTCACCCGATAATTACATGATGCATGAATTGGAGGCTTCTTTCATGTATGAGGATACAATTGACCAAGCGAAAGCAATTGCCGATGTAAAGAAGGATATGGAAGCCCCAGCGCCAATGGATAGGCTTGTTTGTGGTGATGTAGGTTTTGGTAAAACAGAAGTTGCCGTAAGGGCTGCGTTTAAAGCGGTGGTAGACGGGAAGCAGGTAGTTATATTAGTCCCTACCACGATATTAGCTTTCCAGCATTATAAAACTTTTAAGGAACGATTAAAGGATTTCCCTGTTACGGTAGATTATATGAATAGGTTTAAAACGGCTGCACAAAAGAAAGAAACTATTGCAAAAGTAAAAGAAGGGAAAGTGGATATATTAGTAGGTACCCATGGTGTATTGGGTAAGGAGGTAGATTTTAAGGATTTAGGTTTAATGGTTATAGATGAAGAACAAAAATTTGGTGTGGCGCATAAGGAAAAATTAAAAACATTAAAAACAAATGTGGATTGTTTAACCTTAACAGCAACCCCTATTCCAAGAACTTTACACTTTAGTTTAATGGGAGCAAGAGATTTAAGTATCATAAATACCGCACCAGCAAACAGGCAACCTATTCATACCGAAGTGCAAGTTTTCAACGAGGATATTATTCGAGAAGCAATTTATTATGAAACAGAACGAGGTGGGCAAGTTTTCTTTATTCATAATAGGGTGCAGGGGTTAGCTGAAATGTGCTCGCTTATTCAAAAATTGTGTCCTGATTTAAGTATTGGTCATGCACATGGGCAATTAGAGGGGCACCAATTAGAAGAAAAGATATTTGACTTTATTGAAAAAAGGTATGATGTATTAGTTTGTACAAACATTGTAGAAAGCGGTGTAGATATACCTAATGTAAATACCATTATTGTAAATAATGCGCATCATTTTGGATTAAGCGATTTACATCAATTACGTGGAAGGGTAGGAAGAAGTAATAAAAAAGCGTTCTGCTATTTATTAGCACCTCCCATGGCCACACTACCAGACGATTCAAGAAAGCGACTACAAACACTAGAACAATTCAGTGAATTAGGAAGTGGGTTTCAAATTGCTATGCGTGATTTAGATATTCGTGGAGCCGGTAATTTATTAGGAGGGGATCAAAGTGGGTTTATGGTAGAAATAGGTTTTGAAATGTACCAGAAAATATTAGCAGAAGCTGTTAGGGAATTAAAACGCTCCGATTTTAAAGAATTATTTAAAGACGAAATTAGCAAACAGGATGATTTTGTGCAGGACTGCACTATCGACACAGATTTGGAAATAATGATTCCAGATAGTTATGTAGAAAATATTGGGGAACGCTTGTCTTTATATAGTAGGCTAGATCAATCGGAAAATGA
>CAJATB010000006.1 GCA_903944755.1 uncultured Bacteroidota bacterium | reverse complement strand
GGCCCTGTAAATTCAATTGCAACATCCGCATTTTGTATAGCAGCTTGTGTAAATTCATGGCTATTTTGCATATCAATGGTAAGGACTATTTCATGCCCTTTTGCCACTGCAATTTCCTCAATAGCTTTTCCCATTTTACCATATCCTATTAACGCTATTTTCATGCTACTTTAATTATACTATTTTGCTGAATTCTTTTTTTTGAGGTGCAATTGTAAAGATAATCCAGATTGCTTTAATAACGGCTGTGAATAAGGTTCAATTCGTAATGACAAATTGTTGCTTACATCGAATTCTTTTAAATGCCCTGAAACAGTGGCATCAACTACATTAATACCCCATGCTAAAATAAACCACATAATAGAGTAATCTTTATCCTTTCTAAAAATATTTCTATAACTCTGCAAGGAACCTAGGCTCAAGTTTTTTAACGTGGGATCTATCTGTGGAATATCACTAACATCTCCCATAGTTTCTTTAAACCTAGCATCGTAAGCAAACTTTGTTTTATTATACATGTCAGTATTATATACATAGGTGCTTGCAGGTACTGCTAAAAGGGCATACACCAAGGGTATTTTCCAATATTGCTTATTGTATGCTTGTCCCCACCCAGGGATTAATGCCGACCTTTTGGTAGCCCTACTAGGGATATGATGCGGAAGGGTGTCGGTTTTTTTTAAATAGTTGGAATCTTGGCTCCAGCTGCTTAGCTGTATTGAAAATAGCAGCATTAATAATAGGGTTGGCCTCATCCTTTTGGTATTCCTTGTTATATAAATGAATCTTAGCTGATACTTACTTGCATCGCTTCTAGGATCTTATTTAAACTATTTAAATCGGTGTATACGACTGTTATCTTACCACTACCATTTTTTTGATGTTGTAGTTCCACTTTAGCGGATAAGTGACTTGATAATTTATCTTCTAATTTTTTATAAACAGGAGAAAGTTGATTTTTATTTTGTGTAGCAATTGTTTTATTAGCATGCCCCATTTTTTTTATCAATTCTTCTGCTTGCCTTACAGTTAAATGCTTCTCCGTAATTTCTTTGAAAAGGAATAACTGCTTATCAATTTCTTTTCCAATAAGTAATTTTGCCAAGCTCACACTAATACTACCATTCCTAACAGCCGATTGTATGCTAGGAGGTAACTCAAGTAAACGAATATAGTTGGAGATAGTTGAACGGTCTTTGCCCATTCTTTCAGCAACTTGCTCCTGTGTATAATTTAACTCATCCATCATACGTTGGTAACTAAGTGCTATTTCAATTTCATTTAAATCAACCCTTTGTAGATTCTCTAGTAAGGCTAATTCTAATAATTCTTTATCGTTGCCTAATCTAATATAAGCAGGCACGTCGGTAAGCCCCGCCAATTTAGCTGCACGGAATCTTCTTTCACCTGCAATTAACTGAAACTTCCCATTCGCTAATACAGCGACAGTAAGTGGCTGTATTAAGTCATGCATTTTCAGTGATTCAGCTAATTCCTTCAATGCTTTTTCGTCAAAATCTTTTCTTGGATTCTTAGGATTTACTTGTATGTCTGATAAAAGTATACGGTTACTAGCTATTGCTTTTTCAATTGCAGCAGGTTGCACCTTTCCTGCAGGGTTTTTAAACTCTGCATCCATATTTTGCAATAAAGAACGTAGTCCTTTTCCTATTAAATCCTTACTTGGTGTACTCTTGCTCATAGTTAATCAATTATGCGCTCGGCATTGCTCATATTGGTCATGCCATTTTTTTGTAAAATTTCTTTTGCCAAGTTTAAGTAATTCACTGTTCCCTTACTGTCTGCGTCATACAATATAACAGGCTTGCCCACACTTGGCGCTTCACTTAATCTTGTATTTCTATGAATGATGGTAGAAAATACCATGTCGTCAAAATGCTTTCTTACTTCACTAACCACTTGGTTACTTAAACGTAAACGACCGTCATACATGGTCATTAAGATACCTTCAATTTGCAATTCAGGATTTAGCCTGCTTTGAACAATTTTGATCGTATTCAATAATTTCCCTAATCCCTCTAATGCAAAAAATTCACATTGTACTGGAACAATTACGCTGTCAGCTGCAACTAATGTGTTAACGGTAATTAAACCTAAAGAAGGCAAACAGTCAATAATTATGAAATCATATTGGTCCCTGATTGGCGCTAAAAGCTCCTTTAGTACATTTTCCCTATTAGGAAAGTTCACTAATTCAATTTCCGCGCCTACCAAATCAATATGAGAGGGTATTAAATCTAGGTGTGGAATTTCGGTTTTTAAAACAATATCTGATAATGGGGTATGATTAATCATTCCATCATATAAACTAGTGGTAATATTATGTAAATCAAAGCCTACCCCTGTGGTGCTATTTGCCTGAGGATCAGCATCTATTAACAAGGTTTTGTATTCTAATACGGCTAAACTTGCCGCAATATTAATTGCCGAAGTGGTTTTTCCAACTCCCCCTTTTTGATTCGCTATTCCTATAATTCTTGCCATAAAATGGGTATCCTTAATTTGTGCCAAAAATACGGGATAAATGGTAACAATTAGGTATTAAATTGGCGATTCATGAGGCTTTTGACCGTAATTTTGCCCTTTAAATAACAATATGCGAAACCCTTTATTTCTTTTCATCTTAGTGATAGTATTAATTCTGATTGACTTTTACATCTATCAGGTATTAAGGGGGTTGCTTCAAGGCACCATGGCTAGCACTAAAATGACTATTAATGTCGTTTATTGGAGTTTGTGTATTACGAGCCTTGGCTCGTTCTTACTTTTCCCTTTTATCACCAATCCCTATTTCAGGCAATATATTTTTTCCATTAGCATAGGGTGGGTAATGGCTCAGGTTTTTATGGTCCTTTTCTTTTTAATCGACGATATTAGGAGAGGTACATTTTGGACGGTTGGTCAAATTGCTTCCTCTACAGGTGCGAAATTTATGAATACCGAAAATGGTATTCCTCGTTCAGCTTTTTTAAGTTGGTTAGGTATTGGTGCTTCTTCGACACTATTCTTTTCTTTGCT
>CAJATB010000005.1 GCA_903944755.1 uncultured Bacteroidota bacterium | reverse complement strand
TATGCACTTATTAGACAAGTGGAAATTTGGGGTAGGAAAAATAATACAAAGAATTTACGCTGCAACAACTGATAAACATTGGTTAATTGGAGAAAATACAATGGCACAAGCAAAAACACTTAATGAGAAAGAACTTAACTTATTGCTGCTTTATATTAAGACACGCAAATATGCAGTTAGAGATAGAGCAATGGTGTTGATGACATATTGGGGTGGAATGCGTATTGGCGAAGTTGCAGCTACAAAGATTGGTGACGTGCTTAATGCAGATGGCACTATTAAAGAAGAAATACGTTTAACAGCAGAACAAACTAAAGGTAAACACGCACGGACTGTTGTGTTAGCTGAAAAGTTACGTAAAGAAATACTTGCATACATAAAGACTAGATTTACTGACAAAGAACTAATTGCTGTTACATACAGTGCTTATATGAACAAGCCATTGTTTGCTACGCAGAAGCGTGAAGGATTTAATGCCAACACAGCGTGCTATCACTTTCATATGCTTTACAAGGGCTGTGGACTTAATGGGGCAAGCAGTCACAGTGGCAGACGTAGCTACATAACATCGCTGTCTGCACGTGCAGTGCCGTTAAAAGTATTAATGGAGTTAGTTGGGCACAGACAAGCGCAGACTACGATGCGCTATATTGATGTTACTAGTGATATGAAACGTGCAGCAGTAGAGTTGGTTTAGAATAACCTAGTAATAAATCGCGCAACAGCACAAAGAAACCCATCAGTGCAGTTGTTTTTTACATATTCTGAAATTAGAACAGGACTTATGAAAAAAATAATGAAAAATATAAAAACTAAGAGATAGCCTATAGTTTTATAAAAGATATTACTTAACATTTTTTATAGTTCCTAGCCAAGCATTCGCGTGCTAACTTTTGTGCTTCTGCAATTTGTTGTGCTGTCATTGATTTTTCTACTAATGCTCTATTTTCAATAGCTTTTGCATTTCCTTGTGCTGCTGCCAAATTAATCCACATATGCGCAACAACATCATTTTTCCTTAACCCTCTTCCCAATCCATATGCAACGCCCAATCTATGTTGCGCTTCTGCAACCCCCTGTGTTGCTGCCAACTTATACCACTTAGCTGCTTCAGTATAGTCCTGCACAACACCTTGTCCATTGTCATACATCGTCCCTAAATCATATTGTGCAATTGCATTGCCCTGTACTGCGGCTAACCTCCACCACTTAACTGTTTCAGTATAGTTTTGTACAACACCTTGTCCCTTAACATACATAACCCCCAAGTTATATTGCGCATATGCATTCCCTTGTACTGCCGCTAACTTCCACCATTTAACTGTTTCAGCATAATCCTGCGCAACCCCTTGCCCGCTGCCATAAATTACCCCCAAATCATATTGCGCATTTGCATCACCTTGTTCAGCCGCTAACATATACCACTTAACTGCTTCAGTAGCATCCCGCACAACCCCTTGTCCGTTAATGTATGCTCGCCCTAAGTTAGTCTGCGCCCGCACAACACCTTGCACTGCCGCTAACTTATACCACTTAACTGCTTCAGCATAATCCTGCGCTACGCCGCGTCCATTTTTATATGCATTACCTAAGTTATATTGCGCATCAGCATCACCCTTCAAAGCAAGTAACTTAATAATCAAATAAAATTCATTATCTGCCTTATTAGCGTCCTCTAATGTGCCCGCATAAGCATTCCCTACAAACAACATTGTTGTTAGTAATGCTGTAATGAGTTTTTTCATATCATCAACATCCTTTATACTGCCTAGCCAAGCATTCTTGTGCTAACTTTTTAGCTTGTGCTAATTGTTGTTCTGTCATTTTTTTAGCAATCCCATCTCTCATTCCTTCTGCTTTTCTGTCGCCTTGCGCTGTAGCTAAATTCAACCACATATGCGCAATAACATAGTCTCGTTTCACTCCGTTCCCTTCGCCATATGCCAAGCCCAATCGAGCTTGCGCCATAGCCTCACCTTGTGCTGCAGCTAACTTATACCATTTAACAGCTTCAACGTAGTCTTGCTTTATGCCATAACCCATATCATACATAATAGCCAACTTTGCCTGCGCCTTAGCCACGCTTTGTTCCGCCGCTAATTTAAACCACTTAACTGCCTCAGCATCATTTTGTGCCACACCTTGCCCAGCTGCATATATAGCACCCATGTTATGTTGTGCTTCAGCAATACCTTGTGCTGCTGCTAACTTATACCATTTAAGTGCTTCAGCATCATTTTGCTTTACCCCTTCCCCCATATCATACATAACGCCCAATCGAGCTTGCGCTTCAGCATCCCCTTGCTTCGCTGCCAGCTTAAACCACTTTACCGCTTCGACGTAGTCTCGCTTTACACCCTTTCCATTGTCATACATCGCACCTAAGTTATATTGCGCTTCGGCATTACCATTCATAGCAAGCGGCTTTAATAGCGCAATTGTTTCAGTGAAGTTACCACTTTCATACATCTTTGCCGCATCAGCCAATGTACCGGTAGCATAAACACTACTGGCTAATAGCAACATTGCTATTAGTAAAGCTGTGATTAGTTTTTTCATATTAACTTTTTTTTAATGACGGTTGGTTTAGCTGCGGAGGTGGCGCAGGTTTAGACATATAATTTTTATTTACAAATTTTGTCCACCACACTGCTTTAATGAATCCCAAAAAATATTATGCGATTTTAAAAAATTATCCGCACCGACTTCGTCAATTTTAGAATTCAAATTAGCCTTAACATCTTCAGTTAATTTTTTATCAATACAACTACATAAATTCTCAATCTGTTTATTACTTGGGTTTGAATATTTACCAAGCGTAAAATCATTCTTAAATTGTGGGCAATGCAAAATTCGCATTAACGGCGGATTTTTTACTTCGTATTCGTGTGTAAAAAAATTAATATAGAAATATTTTGTGATGTAAAAAATTGCTACATAAATCAATATTTGTGAGATAAAACCTGAAAGTTTTATCCAAGCAGCAGTATTGCCGCTATGCAAATAATTAGGAAACTTCTTGTCAAAATAATCAAAAGGTTTTTCAATAATCTTTATTATTAGAAATAAAACCCAACCTAAAATAAATTTACTTAATATGTAACCAATTATTAAAAACGAAATATGTGAAATTGAAAATAATGAGGTAAAACTTGTCGTTGCCCAAATAAAATATATCGCAGAAAATAGAAATGCAACTGCTGCCAAGTCCCCCAATCCAGTTCTTACTTTTATGTTATCCATAATAGCCAATACCTTAAATTAAATATTTGAGAAATTAATAGCTAAAATACTTGCAAATAGATTGTGCTGAGTTTTGCTAATGCAATGAATAAAGCACCTAAAAATAAAGATAGCAGCATTAGATAATAAGAAATTTCATACTTCTTTTCATAGCTGTTTATAGCCTTTTTAATTTCCAGTTTATGAACAGCGCTCTCTTCTAAAAATAAACTTTCATCTATGCTGTGCAATTGGTATATATGGGGTTTTTGTTGCAATCGATAGAGGCAGAAAATAGCAGCTGTTGAGAGAAATAAAAGACTAAGTGCATACAAAGTAAAAGTGTATTTTCCGCCAACTAAATTTGTTTGAATTGCAAACCCTAAACTAGCAAAAATTGCTCCGCTAATGAAGTAGTCATATTTTAGTTGTAATTCCACTGCTATTTCATTTGCGGTTTTTTTATTATTCATTTACGACTTCTTTTCGTTAAATCTATTATATTCAGCCAAACCTAATTTATATATTTCATTTTGCTTTTTATTAAACTCAATAAGTGCATTACGAGCGTCTTCTAAACTTTTCTGATTTGATAAAAAATCATCAGCTTTATTGTAGTTTTTAAAAGCAATTGCCAATTTTGTGTTGGGATATTTGTTAAGTAGAAAAATAAATGGATAACCGCATACGATAACAGTGCCCAAATAAACACCACACAACATAGTTACATAAATCATCGTACCAATAATAAATATTGGAATATTAATTATTGTGTAATTTGTTTTGATTATGTCGTATAAATCAGATGCTAACAAAGCTGAATATGCCCATAAAACTAACATTCCAAATATGGCAAAAAGATAAAATATTTTGCCTATTATCCAAATAAAGGCATTAGAGTTTTTGTTTAAAAAAATATTTTTGTAGTCATCATTTATCCATTCACCTTTTTGATAATAACTTAAGCAATTTTTCTCAAATTTTTCATAACTGTCTCTCCACAAATCAGCAACAAACACAGTGAAAGCAAATAGCAGTGCATAGAAGAAATAAGTGTCAATAATTTCATCAATATGCCAATACATTTCTTTATCTAAAAAATAATATGGCTTTAAAGCTACCACTATAAAAAAAAGTGCAAATACCCAACCTATAATTTTTGATGGTTTTGTAAACATAATTCACCTATTATTTTAAATGCATAACAGCCGCATCAAATTTTTCTCTACTTTCTACAAAAACAATCCCAGTTTTGTAGTACTGCTAAATCTAATACTCTGCGTTCCCACCAATCACCTTTATTAATCTCACTTCTTAAATTTGCGGGAAATTTGGGGCGAGGCAATTGTTTTAGTTGTTTTTCATATAGCTCGTATAGTTCATTCATTTTTTCAAAAACTTCATCAACTGTATCGCCCTGTAAACTAAAATCGTCTTTAAGGCGCTTAATTAATGGCAAACTGTAGTTGTATACGTGCATTTCTGGTAGTGCAAAAAATAAGACGCGTGATGCAAACGCCCGTTGTACTCCACCTCTTAAGCCTGCACTTCTTGCATTCAACACTTTTGCTAATTCTTTTGTAAATTCTCGCCCATATTGCCACCTAGTTCTATGCAATGTTGCTGTTGAATAAGCCTTATTGCACCTATCTAAAATACTATAATAAGAATTTTGGGTATTTGTTGATATTAATGTTGGCAACATAAGTGTTGCGCTTATTTGCGGATTTTTAGGATTGTTGATTTGGGATTTACGTACTTGGCAATTCAGTATTAAATCTTTTACTTGTTGAGGTGTATATTTTATAAGGCGTCTGTTGTTTTTTTTATACCTAAACCAGGCTAAGCCAAAATTAGTCATTAATGTTTTATCGCTAACTCTATCTCGTTTATCTACTTCATCGTCACCAAATTCCCATAAGTAAATAGCTCTGCAACAAGCCCGCACAATGTCTTTTTCAGTTAATGCCATATCATTCTTCCAATTATTGTTTAATTGATATGAACGATATTGAACCTATTTTCTACGTATAGCAAATAACCAACAGTAAACTGTGCAATAAATTTACGTGTACGCTATCACCTATTACTTTCTATTTTCAGCTTAGCCAACAAGCCTTTTAGCTTTATCCCATCTGCACTTTCAGTAAAAGCCTTTTGTTCAGCCTTTATCTTATCTAATGCGTTTTGCAACACAGTACGCTTAATATCTTCCTTGCTAGTCTTTGCACTAGCACCTAATGTCAGCTTGTGTTCACTTCTACTTGTCACCAAACGTGGCACTTGGTTTATTTGTCCAAGTGAATCGCCCCGTTTAGACTAGACACTTTCCAGCCTCGAGAAATACTGCCTTTCAAATTCTACTGGAGAAAGCCGATTAGCATAACTATGTCGACGTATCGAGTTGTAAAACATTTCGATGTAATCAAATATATCTTGCCT
>CAJATB010000004.1 GCA_903944755.1 uncultured Bacteroidota bacterium | reverse complement strand
GCTTTAGGAACGAATCAGTGGATTGTTGAAAATGGGGTATTAAAGAGTCCTAAATCAGGTTCAAATATTAGAAGTGTACAAACTTTTAACGATTTCAAATTACATATTGAATTTAGGTATCCAAAAGGCAGTAACAGTGGGGTTTATTTAAGAGGAAGGTATGAAGTGCAAATTGAGGATAATAAAGGCATGGAACCACAGAGTACTTATTTAGGAGGTGTTTATGGTTTTATTGACCCACTAGAAATGGTTGCAAAGTCCGCAGGAGAATGGCAGTCCTATGATATTACCTTAATTGGCAGGATTGTTACCATAATTGCTAATGGCAAAACAATTATTTATAAAAATGAAATTCCAGGTATTACTGGAGGTGCTTTGGATAGCGACGAAGCAGCCCCAGGACCAATTATGATGCAAGGGGATCATGGTCCTATTGAATTTAGGAATATTATTATTACGCCTGCTAAGTGATTTGCATCTGACATGTAATTACATGCCTTTTGGTTAATTTCTAAACTAATAACTATCATATATCAATTACACAATTGATTTTAATCATATTATATTGGCTTATAACTAGCTTATTTCGTAGTATATAATATAGTTACTATGATACATCCATTTCACTATACAACTGCCCAGGAAGCGTTGAAATTAATTAAAACAGGGAATCGTATATTTATTCATGGAAGTGCGTGTACACCATTATACTTATTGAGGGAATTAGCGAAAGAAAAGGACCGCTTAAAAAATGTAGAAGTTATTTCAATCACTTTACAAGGTAAAGTAGAAATTGCGGATGCTGGATTTGAAAAAAGTTTTCATATCAATTCATTATTTGTTTCTGAACCAGTTCGAAAAGCTGTTATGGAAGGAAGGGCCGATTATATACCCGCATTCTTAAGTGATATTCCTGACATGATTCGCACAGTGTTACCAGTTGATGTTGCTATTGTGCAAGTTTCTCCACCCGATATGCATGGTTATTGCACTTTGGGAACCTCTGTGGACATTGCACGAACAGCAGTCAATTGTGCTAAATATATAATCGCTCAAGTGAATCCTCAAATGCCTAGGACACATGGGGATGGCATGATGCATACAGATAGGTTTGCAGCAATGGTATTCCATGATGAAGCTTTACCGCAAGTTGATTATGGAATTAAAGTAACTGAAACGGAATTGGCTGTTGGAAGAAATGTGGCGGCACTCATTGAGGACGGCAGTACATTACAAGTGGGTATTGGTACCATTCCAGATGCGGTTTTAAAATCATTGTATGGGCATAAAAACCTAGGAATGCATACCGAAATGTTTAGTGATGGTGTTATTGATTTGTTTGAAAAAGATATTATAAATAATACCAAAAAGAAAATTCATCCTAATAAATTAATTACCTCCTTTGCAATTGGGACAAACCGATTGTATAACTATATCAATGATAACCCAGCAATTCATTTTTTAGACATTGATTATGTGAACGACCCTCATGTTATTCGTCGCAATCCAAAAGTGATTGCTATTAATAGTGCAGTTGAACTTGATTTAACAGGTCAAATTTGTTCAGATAGTATTGGGAGTTACCAATACAGTGGCATAGGTGGACAAATGGATTTCATGCGAGGTGCAGCGTTAAGCGAGGGAGGGAAACCAATTATTGCAATAACTAGTCGAACACATAAAGGAGTTTCAAGAATCGTGCCTTATTTACAACAAGGGGCAGGGGTGGTAACCACTCGAGGCCATATACATTATGTAGTTACAGAATATGGGGTTGCTTATTTGTATGGGAAGAATTTACGCCAAAGAGCAAAATTGTTAATTGATATTGCCCATCCAGATGATCGTGAATTTTTAACGCAGCAATGTCATGAAAGGTTTAAGCTATTTATATAATTTCTTATGTTGGTTTTGTTTCTTAAAGTAATTGCCCCGAAATTTCGGGGCAATTACTTTAAGATTTACTAGCTATAAGTAGTTTAATATTTTAATAGGGGTAGACTAAAAAATATTAACGCTCAAAAACAACTTCTTCATAAGGGATTCTAAACCTAGGTCCCCAAACCCCTTCGGGTGTTCCTTTACCTACTGCAATAATCATATTAATTTCGGCACCACAAGGTAAGTTCAACGCTTGCTTAACTCTTTTCTCGTCAAAGCCTTCCATAGGGCAGGATTCAAAACCTTCTGCAGCTATGGATAACATGAATGTTTGTGCAGCAAGTGCGCATGACTTGTGCACGGTAACTCTTTGGTCCGCTTTGCCACCCATTCTATAAAATGGTTTTGTAAGCCCTCCAAAAAAACTAATCATACGACGTACAAAAGCAAAAAAACCAAACCAATCACTTCTGTAGGCAAGTGGCATTAATTTTCCATAATAGTCTAATCCTCTTTTTTGTAATTTATTTGGTTCGCCAGTAATCCCTTGTTTTAAACGGTCTAAATTCCACTTTGCATGCTTAGCCCACAAATCCTTTCTAGTCACAAAAACCACAATCTGTTGTGCAGTTTTAGCAGCCGATTGTCCAAGACAAAATGCAGTATACTTTTCTTTTTCTTCTTGTGATTTAATCCAATAGAATTCCCATAATTGCATGTTACTGCTGTTCGGGGAAAGTATCGCCCTTTCTAAGCTTCTTTTAATTACCTCGTCAGGTACTTTCACTTCGGGATCGAAACGTCGGTTAGATCTACGTTTTTCTATAATTTCATCAAAATTTTCAGCGAGCATCTTCAGTATTAGTTTTATTGTTTAAATTTATCAAGTAATTAGCCACTGATTGAATAACAAATAAATGTGCATTCTGTTCAGTTGAGGCGCAAATTAAACTAAACTTTCGCATCCTATGTTTAAAAAAATCCTATTTTCCCTCTTAGCCATTGTTATAATCCTTGTAGGCTTGTCTTATACGCCTCAACTTTCTCATTTACGCAATTTTGCAAAATGGGGTGTGCATACCATACATGACTATAAAACACATCCAACAAGGTTAATAGCTAGTGGGAATAAACCGCAATTTTGGCCAATTGATTCCAATTATAACAAAGGGGTTATTCCTGATTCTTTGTTGCAAATTATTGATTCCAACGATACACATGCTTTTATTGTTATTCAAGACGGAAAATTGGTTTACGAAAAATATTGGGATGGCTATACGCCTAAAACATTAAGTGGTTCCTTTTCGGCTGCTTAAAAGCATCATATCCTTATTAATTGGCATTGCAGTTGATGAAGGAAAAATTAAATCATTGGAGGACCCTGTAGGTAATTATTTGCCTTATTTTAAAACTAATGGATGGGAGAAATTGCGTATCAAGGATGTATTAACTATGAGTTCGGGTTCTAATTATTTAGAAAGAGACAAAAGTTATTTTAGTTTAAACGCAACCGCTTATTATGGGGACGATGAAGCGTATATGATTGATCAATTAATGCCTAAGGAGCCTGCAGGTGTAAATTGGGAATACAGGAGTGCAGATACGCAAATACTTGGGTTTATTGTCGAACAAGTATTTGGCAAAAATATTTCAACATTAGTGAGTGAAAAATTTATGATCCCGATGGGGGCAGAAGCTGATGCATTATGGTTATTAGACGGAAATAATAAACATGAAAAAGCATTTTGTTGTTTTAATGGCGTTGCACGCGATTATGCACGTTTTGGACAATTGGTATTAAATGATGGCAAATGGGGGGAGCAACAAATAGTGTCAGCAAAATATATTAATGAAGCCACTACGCCAGCAAGTTATTTAAAGGACCCCACTGAAAATGGAGCAGCAGTTGATTTTTACGGATATCAATATTGGATATTTAACCATAAAGGAATGAAAGTAGCTGCACAGAATGGTTTATTTGGACAATACGTTTATATCATAAAAGATAAAAATGCAGTGGTAGTTCGCCTTGGTGAATCTAAAGTCACTAAACCCATTCACCATTTTCAGCCAGAGAATTTTACCTACATTGATGCGGCTTTGAGCGTATTAAAATAAGGGCTATTTAATTTCAGTTAGCTGATAAATAATAAACTAACTTTGGAAAAATTTTGACACTAATATATTCACGTAATCGTGTTAAATAGTGTGGTTTAAAAAATAACAATGAATACAAGCTTAGCATACAAATATAAAGACGAGCATTGGGAAAAGGAATGGGACGTAGCAGCTTTGCCTACAGATACCTTAATGGATTTATTATCAAAAAATCCTGATCGTGATAATGGTTGTCAGTGTGAGATTCTATTATTTACGTTGGAACAATATACTTATCAACTAAATTTATTTGGGGAAGATTTGCCCTACGACGATTTATTGGATGGTGCTTCGGAAGAATCTTTAAGCTTACAATTAAAGATCCAAATGAATGATGTTGATTACTATGACAAATCTGAAACTCAATTAATTCAGATTGGTCAATTATTTGAAATGAAGTTGCGTCAGTATAGAAATGAAATTGCAGCAATACTTACTCCTTTATTTTCGGATCCAGCAGGGTGTGAGGAGCAATCAAGTATTGATATGAGCTGTGAATGTGTAGATGAAGAGTTTATAATTACATTCTATATTCATATTGCACAAGTGCCAAGCCTAAAAGGGGCAACCACATTGGAAGCAATTTATGAGCAATTTGTTCAACTACATGGGGTAGTAAATAAGGCAAATGAGGTAGCAAAGCTATTCTAACTTTCAAGAAATAAGAATTTTAAAAAGTATATATAATAAAAAAGCCTTCCCGATAATTCGAGAAGGCTTTTTAGTATCTGTAAAAAATGGAATTAAAAAATATCCATTGCTTTTGCAAAGTAGGTAACTGTTCCAGGAAGTGCTAACCAGAAAAATTCTCTGTACACTACCATTAAGGTAATCATGATTGTTAACCAAAGAAAGCAAAGGATCCAGTATTTTTTTGTGTTTTTTGCAGCTTCCATTTTATTGAATGTTATTTTTGATTTTATAAGACTTGGCAAATATACAAGTTTTTATATTTTATCGCCTATAATTTGGGGCCATAAGTATATTTCAGGTCCACTTTCCAGCCTTCTTTTGTTGGCACCACCTTTAATTTATGTACAATATTGTCAAATGAGTTTTGATAATTAATAATGGTAGTATTGGAATCAATGGTAAGTACTTCATTAATTTGGATAGATGCAAGCCTTAATTGTTGGCGTCCTTCCCGGTCCAAAGCAAAGTATGCCTTAGACAAACTGTCTAAATAAGTTTGATTTTCAGGGGTAATTAACACATAATGCTTTGCATTCTTAATATCTCCTTTCAAGAAGTTTTCGATAAAATACCGGCCAGCGTCCAAAGGATTTTCGGCCTTTTCAATGGCACTATTACTTGAGCAGCTATAGATAACTACTAAAAGCAATAAAATTGAGCATAGTTTTTTGAGCATACCCAAAGTTAAGCCAATTATAAATGTTAAATTTGCCTTACACTAAAAACCGGTAAAAATGCAAAAAAGTATCCTAGTTTTATTGGTCCTAATTGGGTTAAATGCAAGTGCACAACAAAAGCACCCGTCCTATATGGAACAAGGCAATATTTATGAAGTAAATATTCGTCAGTATACTCCCCAAGGTACTTTCAATGCTTTTGCTAAACATATACCGAGGCTTAAACAAATGGGTGTGCAAACTTTATGGCTAATGCCATTACAGCCTATTTCGGTGGAAGGCCGCAAGGGTAGCTTAGGGTCGTACTATGCAGTTTCGAATTTTACTAGTGTGAACCCAGAATTTGGTACAATTACCGATTTTAATAATATGGTTTCCCAAGCACATGCATTAGGAATGAAAGTGATCATTGACTGGGTGCCTAACCACACTGGAGCCGATCACGAGTGGTTAACTACGCATCCTGATTTTTATGAAAGAGACAGTACGGGTAAAGCAATTTATACAGCCGACTGGTCGGATACACGTGAACTTAATTTTGCAAATCAAATCATGCAAGACAGTATGATTTCAGCAATGAAATATTGGATTTTAAATACAAAAATAGATGGCTTCCGTGTAGACGTTGCATGGGGTGTACCTTATGCATTTTGGAATAAATGTATTCCCGCTTTGAAAAAAGAAAGAGATTTATTCTTCTTAGCAGAAGCCGATGACAATGAATTACACAAAACTGGTTTTGACGCAACGTATACTTGGACGGAATTTCATATAATGAACGATATTGCTGCAGGCAGAAAAGATGTTAGTGCTTTAGACAGCGCGTTTACAAAAATTGATACAAGTTTTATGAAAGGTGCTTGGCGTTTGTATTTTACAAGTAACCATGACGAAAATTCCTGGAACAAAGCGGACTATGCAACAATGCCAGGTGCAGTGCATGCGCCATTTGCTGTTTTAGCTTTAACTTATCACAGAACAATGCCACTTATATACAGCGGGCAAGAAGAACCCCTTTTAAGACCACTCGCTTTTTTTGAAAAGGATTCAATTGAGTTTAAGAAATATGAAAGAGCTCCCTTTTATAAAACACTTTTACATTTAAGAAAAACAAATGCCGCTTTTAAAGAATCAGCAAGCTTTACAAGACTAAAAGTGAACAACCCAAAGCAAGTAATTGCTTACCAAAGAAAAAATGGCGACGCTTCCGTGATTGTAGTACTTAATTTGTCAAACAAGCCACTTAGCGTTGAACTTCCTAAATCAGTTAATGGTAAATATTTTATCAACGTATTCACCAAACAAGTCACAAACAATATTAGCTCGCTACAATTGCCGGCTTGGGGGTACAAAGTATTTGAAGTATCTAATAAATAAAACGAATGACAAAGCATAAATTGGTTGAACAAATATTGGAGAAGCAATCCTACTTATGTGTAGGATTAGATACTGATATCGAAAAACTGCCAGCGGGTATTCCCAAGAATGCACAAGGGGTTATAGATTTTAATAAAGCAATCATTGACGCCACAGCGCCTTATTGCGTGAGTTATAAAATTAATACTGCTTTTTATGAATCACAAGGGGTGAAAGGTTGGCAAGCAATGGAGGAAACATTAGCACATATACCTTCTTCACATTTTACCATTGCCGATGCAAAACGAGGAGACATAGGGAACACTTCGGCTCATTATGCTAAAACATTTTTTGAGGTATTGCCTTTCGATTCAATTACTGTTGCACCTTATATGGGCAAGGATAGTATTGAACCCTTCTTAGCGTATAAAAATAAATGGACCATTGTTTTAGGCTTAACTTCTAATGCAGGTAGCCAAAATTTTCAACAACAAAAACTAGCTACTGGGCAGTTTGTTTTTGAAAGTGTACTAGAACAAGTTGCAAGTTGGGCAAGCCCCGATCAATTGATGTTTGTAGTAGGTGCCACAAAAGCTGAGGATTTAGGTGTAATAAGGAAAATTATTCCTGAGCATTTTTTATTAGTACCAGGGGTAGGTGCTCAAGGAGGAAGTTTGGAAGAGGTTACGAAATTTGGTAAAAATGAATCTATAGGTTTATTAGTTAATGCAAGCAGAGCAGTGATTTTTGCGAGTAACGGGACCGATTTCGCCGAAAAAGCAGCCATTGCAGCAAAAGAATATGCAATTCAAATGAAACAATTGTTGCAGCCTTAAATAGGGTTAATTGGCTTATAATTTTTGCTCAATGAAGTAAATTTATTATTAGTTCGATAAGCCGATTGAATTACCTTTGTTAAGTCACAGAATTTTAAAAAAATACCTTTATGGCAGTAAGAACCGATTTGTTTGAGTCCCCAGATTATTATCAATTAGACGAATTATTAAGTGAAGAACACTTAATGGTAAGGTCGGCTGTCAGGGACTATGTAAAAAAAGAAATTTCTCCAATTATAGAAGACTACGCACAAAGAGCCGAATTCCCAGTTCAAATTGTAAAGCAATTAGGTGACTTAGGTTGTTTTGGTCCAACTGTTCCAGCTGAATATGGCGGGGGTGGGTTGGATTATATTAGTTATGGTATTATGATGCAAGAATTAGAACGTGGCGATAGTGGTGTAAGAAGCACGGCGAGCGTTCAAGGTTCATTGGTGATGTACCCAATTTATGCATACGGAAGCGAGGAGCAAAAGAAGAAATATTTACCAAAATTAGCTTCAGGCGAATGGTTAGGCTGTTTTGGTTTAACTGAACCTGACCATGGTTCAGACCCTTCGAGCATGCTTACCAATATCAAAGACGCTGGTGACCACTTTATTTTGAATGGTGCTAAAATGTGGATTAGTAATGCGCCATTTGCACAAGTAGCAGTGGTATGGGCAAGAAATGAAGAAGGGGTGGTGCATGGTGTAATTGTTGAACGTGGAATGGAGGGATTCAGTACGCCTACAACACATGGCAAATGGAGTTTAAGAGCAAGTGCAACAGGTGAATTAGTTTTTGACAATGTAAAAGTGCCTAAGGAAAATATTTTACCGAATGTAAAAGGGTTAAAAGGGCCTTTGGGTTGTTTAAGTAAAGCACGTTATGGTATTGCATGGGGTGCATTGGGCGCTGCTATGGATTGTTACGATACTGCATTAAGATATAGTAAAGAACGCGTTCAGTTTGGTAGGCCTATAGCAGGATTTCAATTGCAACAAAAGAAATTGGCAGAAATGGTTACTGAAATAACTAAAGGTCAATTATTAGTTTGGCGTTTGGGCGTATTAATGAATGAAGGGCGCGCGACTCCAGCTCAGGTTAGTATGGCAAAACGAAACAGTTGTGAGATTGCAACAAATATTGCACGTGATGCACGACAAATGTTAGGAGGTATGGGTATTACCGGAGAGTATTCTATTATGAGACATATGATGAACCTAGAAAGTGTTATTACTTACGAAGGAACACACGATATACATTTATTAATTACAGGTATGGATATTACAGGGCTTAATGCATTTAAATAAGTGAAAAAGCATGGCGGCAGAGAAAATCTTTTTAATTGGAATGATGGGCTCAGGCAAATCCTATTGGGCAAAGAAGATAGCGAAGTGGAATAAATGTGTAGGGTATGACCTTGATGACATTATTGAAATGAACGAGGAAAAAACTATTCCTGAAATATTTAGTGAGGATGGTGAAGATGCTTTTAGAAAAACGGAAGCTAAAATAATAAGGTGGTTTAAAGAGAAGAAAAAATTTGTTATCGCTACAGGTGGTGGTACTCCTTGTTTTCATGATAATATGAATTGGATGAAAAAGGAGGGCGTGGTTATCTGGTTAGACGAATCCATTGAAGTGCTGGTTAGTAGATTAATTGCTAACAAAACAAAACGTCCGCTTATTGCTAATTTGAGTGACGACCAAATTTCAAAATTTGTGCAAGAAAAATTAGTAGAACGTAATCCCATTTATCAGCAAGCACATTACCGCTTAACAAGCGATGAAATTAAGGAAGCAAACTTGAAAAAATTAATACTTAAACATGTTTCGTAAATACCTGCTTTGGGGGATTGCATTAGCTGGCTTGTCGGTTATGCTTGGTGCCTTTGGTGCACACGGTTTAAAGACTATTGTACCTGCTGCACAGTTAGCCGTATTTGAAACAGGGGTGCGGTATGAATTTATGCATGCGTTGGCGCTACTATTACTTGCTTTCCATATACAACAAAATATAGCAAATCAGGAGCAGTTAAAACGATTAAATAAAACAGGTAATTTATTTTTAATAGGCATTCTTTTGTTCAGTGGTTCCTTATACGCCTTAACCTTACAACCCTTGATTGAGTTCAATTTTGCCAGATTTATTGGTCCTATAACACCCATTGGCGGACTATGTTTAATTATAGGTTGGGCACTATGGGGACGTGCCGTATTGCTCAACAAAGTGGATAACTAGGTCGGATTACTCCAATTTTGCACATTAATTAAAAATCCTTTTCAAACTATAAGGGAAAACTTATATTTGTCTCTATGGCAAATACGCTCAAAAGTAAAAAGGAACCTAGGCTAAACGACGAAGCATTAAATCCCGATAAAGAGGCGGCCGTGGATGTTGCTGAGGTGGTGAAGGATGAACGAACTTCCAAAATACTTGGAGCGATATCTTTACTTGCCGCTTTGTTTTTATTCATAGCATTTACTTCGTATTTATTTACATGGCAAGACGACCAAGATTTGGTTCAATTATGGCGCACTCAATTATTTTCAACGGACGACGTAAAAGCAAATAACTTACTTGGCTATATTGGTGCATTTGTTGCGTATCAAATAATGTTTAACGGTTTTGGATTAGCTGCTTATTTATTTTGCACTTTCTTTTTTGTGTTAGGGGTGAATTTATTTTTCACAAAAACAATTTTTAGTCTTTGGCGTAATGTGCGTTATGTTATTTTAGGCTTATTAGTATTAAGTACTTGTTTCGCTTTCCTAACGCCTAATACTGCTTTTTCATGGGGTGGGGCTTTGGGAGAATTTAGCAGCAATTGGTTAATTAAATGGATTGGAAAATTTGGAACTGGTGCAATACTATTTATAGCAGGCTTTAGCTATTTTATTTGGAGATTCAACCCAAGTTTTAACGTGCCTAATTTTGATTTCTTGGTACCAAAGAAAAAAGAAACTCCTTTTGTGAGTGAGGATACAGAAGAAGCTGTAAAACAAGAATGGGATTTGAATGCAGCAATGGCCCCTCCTGGATTTAGTAATAATAAATTAAAAAATACCGAAGAAAATAGCGCTTCCGTGATTATGCCTGAAGAAGAAGACGCGCATGCGGGAGGAAAGTTTTTTATTGATGAACTTTCTTTAGAGGAGATGGAAAAAAAAACTCAATTAGATGAGTTAACCCCAACACTTACAATTGAAGACGCGAATGCGTCTGATACAGCAGCTGACCTAGAGGACGACTTAGAAGAAGACTTAGCCGACCTTGATGATGAACTACTTGAGGATTTGGATTTAGAAATAAAAGATATTACAAAAGAAGCTGCAGCCACTTCTTCCATTGTGGGCAGTATTGGTACAAAATACGACGCAACCCTCGACTTAAAAAATTATAAGTATCCAAGTATTAATTTATTAGAGACACATGGTAGTGAGAAAATTGTACAAGACCCGGCCGAATTGGAACTGCACAAGAATCAAATTATCGCCACCTTAAAGAACTACGATATTGCCATACAACGTATTGCTGCAACCGTAGGACCTACTGTTACCTTATATGAAATTGTACCTGCACCAGGTGTACGTATTAGTCGCATTAAAAACTTAGAGGACGATATTGCTTTAAGTTTAGCTGCATTAGGTATACGTATTATTGCACCTATTCCAGGAAAGGGAACTATTGGTATTGAAGTACCTAATATTCGCAAGTCAATTGTGAGTATGAAAACTTTGTTAGCGAGTGAGAAATTTCAAACAAGTCAATATTCATTACCCATTGCAATTGGTAAAAAAATTGATAATGAAAATTTCATTGTCGACTTGGCAAGTATGCCGCATTTGTTAATGGCAGGTGCTACTGGGCAGGGTAAGTCGGTTGGGTTAAATGCGATACTTGTTTCTTTATTATACAAAAAACATCCTTCCCAATTAAAGTTTGTGTTGGTGGATCCTAAGAAAGTGGAGTTAAGTTTATACCGTGTAATTGAAAAACATTTCTTGGCAAAATTACCAGGGGAGGAAGACGCTATTATAACTGATACTAAGAAAGTAATTAATACATTGAATGCATTGTGTATTGAAATGGATAACCGTTACGATTTATTAAAAGAAGCGGGTTGTAGAAATATTAAAGAATACAATGAGAAATTTACTGCTCGTAAATTAAATCCTGAAAAAGGACATCAGTATTTACCATTCATTGTATTAGTGGTGGATGAGTTTGCTGATTTAATTATGACAGCAGGCAAAGAAGTAGAGATGCCAATTGCCCGTTTAGCGCAATTAGCACGTGCGGTTGGAATACATTTAATTATTGCTACACAGCGCCCATCTGTAAATATTATTACTGGAACTATTAAAGCGAATTTCCCTGCCCGTATTGCTTTTAAAGTTTCTAGTAAAATTGATAGTCGTACTATTTTAGATGCTGGTGGAGCCGAGCAGTTAATTGGTAAAGGAGATATGCTAGTGAGTTATAATGGAGAAATTACGCGTTTACAATGTGCTTTTGTGGATACGCCGGAAGTGGACCGTGTATGTAATTTTATCTCGGAACAAAAAGGATATCCTCAGGCATTCTTATTGCCAGAATATTCCGATGAAAAAGAGGTGGACGCGAGTGGCTTTGATGCTGGGGATCGAGATGTATTATTTGAGGATGCTGCTAAATTAATAGTCAGTGCACAAATGGGATCTACTTCCTTAATACAAAGAAGAATGAAACTTGGGTATAACCGAGCTGGTCGTTTAATGGATCAACTTGAATCTGCAGGAATTGTAGGACCGAGCCAAGGAAGTAAACCAAGGGAAGTATTGTATAAAACGGATACAGAGTTGTACGACTTCTTACAAAACCTTTAAATGTCACTAAATAGTTAAACTTTTATTTAAGCGCGTTGAATATTACAACTTGTTCCTTAATTCGATGCACTTTTACACTGGATTGGGTTAACTTTACAGAATTGTTATTATTAAATAAATTAATAAGTTTTACATGAGATATTTATTTGCTTTCCTACTTAGTTTCATAATGTCATCAGTAAGTGCACAGAAAGATCCTCAAGCAAAGTTGATATTAGACCAAATGGGGGCAAAAGTAAAAGCAGCCAAGGG
>CAJATB010000003.1 GCA_903944755.1 uncultured Bacteroidota bacterium | reverse complement strand
TTTCACCAAAACATCACGGTATATCGCATCATCCTCTTCCCAATAAACTCTAAATTTTAATACGGCCATTTTGGTATTTTGAAACGCTAAATTACTATTTTATTATAGGAAATAAGCCTTGTTTAGCAGCTTCTTGTAACATAAAATCATAAGCTGCCTTGTAGTCATTTGGAATAACGCCATCCAAAATAGCTTCTCTTATAGCATCTTTTATTACACCCACTTGTTTTGAAGGGGTAATATTGAATATTTCCATGATCATCTCCCCTGTTATTGGTGGTTGCCAATTACGAATACTGTCCTTTTCTTCTACTTCTTGCAAACGTATTTTTACAAATTCAAAGCCTTGTAAATACCGTTTTACTTTGGTTTGGTTTTTACTTGTAATGTCTGCAGCACATAATAACATCAGGGATTCTATATCATCGCCGGCGTCAAATAACAAACGCCTAACTGCACTGTCTGTAACAGATTCTTTGGTTAAAGAAATAGGTCTTAAATGAAGTGCAACTAATTTTTGCACCATTTTCATATGTTCATTCAATGGCAATTTCAACTGGGTGAAAATTTTAGGCACCATTCTAGCGCCTACTACTTCATGTCCGTGAAATGTCCAACCAAGTCCTGTTTCAAACCTTTTTGTTTTAGGTTTTGCAATATCATGTAATAAAGCAGCCCATCTTAACCAAATATCATTCGAGGTAACCGCTACATTATCTAACACTTGTAATGTATGGGAAAAATTATCCTTGTGTCCAATGCCATCCAAAGTTTCAGCACCTTCTAATTGTAATAACAATGGGAAAATATGTTTCAACAAACCCGCCTCCTTTAGTAAATACCAACCTTTTGAAGGTACTGCAGTCATCATTATTTTTTGCAATTCGTCTGTGATGCGTTCCTGCGATACAATATTAATTCTGTCTGCCATTTTTTGAATAGCAGTGAATGTTGCTGGTGTAATAGTGAAATTTAATTGAGTTGCAAAACGAATTGCACGCATCATACGCAATGGGTCGTCATCAAAAGTTTGCTCGGGGGCTAATGGCGTACGCAGCATTTTATCTGTGATATCTTGTAAGCCTCCAAATGGATCAACAATGGTTCCAAAAACATTATTACTTAATTCAACCGCTAATGCGTTTACTGTAAAGTCACGCCTGTTCTGATCGTCTTCAATACTTCCAGGACTTACTTGTGGCTTCCTGCTATCGCGCGCATAACTTTCTTTTCGAGCGCCTACAAATTCAATTTCAATGTCAGAAAATTTAACTTGTGCCGTTCCAAAAGTTTTAAATAAGGACACTGGTGGTATTGGTTGAAACAACTTGGCAAAAGCTTGAGCCAATTGCATGCCATCCCCTAAACAAACAATATCAATGTCTTTGGTGGGCCGGTCTAAAATTTTATCTCTCACAAATCCACCCACGGCGAATGCAGGCACCCCTAATTCGGCAGCTGCATTGGCAACTGCTTTCATGAGCTCCCCTTCGCGTTTGGTGAAATGTATCTGCATAGGCGCAAAAGTACTAATGTTGAGCCATTTCTAGTAGTGGAGCAACTAATTGTTTCATCTCAATGGACATGGCACAATTAAAATGGCCTAAGGGGCAAGCTTTTTTGCCATGCACCCCACAAGGACGACAACTTAATTCAGCTTTAGTTTGCACTATAAAGGACTGGTCTGATAATGGGCCATATCCAAAATCAGGTATAGTAGAGCAATAAATGGCAACTACTGGCGCATTCATGGCCGATGCAAAATGCATGGGTGCAGAATCATTCACGTAGTTTAATAGTGCACTTTTTTGCAAAGCAGCGGATGCTAAAAAAGGCAATTGGCCGGCTAAATTTATAAGCTGCTTTTGGGGTTGATTTTGTATGCTCACCCCTTCAATTATGGATTGCCCAAGTGCCTTGTCTCCAGGTCCGCCAATAATATAAATAATTCCCTCAAAAGGAATTTCATTAATAAAATCAATCCACTTTTGCTTAGGAAATTGTTTTGTAAACCAAACAGAAGCAGGCGCAATACATAGGTACGGCTTTAACTGCAATGGTTGTACTTTCTCGAAATCAATTTTTGTGGGATACAATTTAGGTTTACATAGTGCAACTGTTCCTAGTGGCGAAAGCAATGCATGGTTTTTATTAATCTCATGCAGCCCATTAAGTGCTTCAACATGTTTAATCCTGTGTGTAAACAAAAAAGAAAATGGATTTTTATCAAACCCGATTTTAACCTTTGCATTTGAAAATGCTGTCCAAATGCCAGTTGCTGCATAACGTTGCACGTTCACTATTACAGCGTATTTCGCCTTTCTTATTTGGATTAATATTTTTAGCCAATTGGAGTATTTGTTTTTTTGTTTGTCCCAAGCGATTACATTATTTAAAAAAGGATGGCCAACAAACAAGGACTCATTTCCTTTTCTCACAAGCAAATCAATTACCGCATTTGGGTATTGTTGGTGCAATGATTCAATCAAAGCTGTACTTAACACTACATCCCCAATAAAAGCAGTTTGAATAACCAACAATTTTTGCATCTTAGCTTTATATATTTTAAGGTCGGATTATTATTAAATTGCCTTCTTTATCCCACTTAATAACAGAAGAAGGTTGTTTTAATTCGATTTCGTCTTGGTTATACTTCACTACATAATTAACGCCCTCAATAATATCCAATGAAATATCATGGAAACATAAGGGGGTGGGATACCCCGAAATATTTGCAGAAGTACTAACAATGGGTTTACCAAATACTTGAAGTAGTTTTTTACAAAAAATATCATTACATATTCGTATCCCAATAGAACCATCTTCTGCTAATAAGTTTTTTGCTAAATTTTTAGCATGCGGATATATTACTGTAGTTGGTTTATGAATCCCTTTTATATAATCGAATACGGGTAAACTATTGTCAACAACATAATTCAAAATCGATTGTTCGCTATCCACTAACACAATCATTGATTTGGAGTCAATTCTTTTTTTTAATGTAAAAATGTTAGCAACCGCTTGTTCATTAGTTGCATCACAACCAATTCCCCAAACCGTATCGGTTGGGTAAAGGATTAAATCCCCCCTTTTAAGTGCATTTACGCATGATTGTATATCTTCTTCAAACAGAAACATGCTGCAAATTAAACAATCCCCCTTAAATAAACGAAGGTTCATTTGTGTGCAAAACAATGTTTTAATAATTATGTACTTGCATGTATTTTTGTTAAAATAGATAAAATGGACTTAAAAAGTAAAATTGAAACCGTTTGGAATGACAGAAGCTTATTAAAAGACGAAGTTTACAGCAATGCAATTAGGGAAGTAATTGAAGAAGTAGATAAAGGAAGGTTAAGAGTTGCAGCACCACAAGGTGACGAATGGATTGTGAATGAGTGGGTAAAACAAGCAATTTTATTATATTTTGCCATACAACCTATGCAAACCTGGGAATTAGCCCCTTTTGAATTTCACGATAAAATGTTACTAAAATCGGGCTATGCTGAACTAGGGGTGCGTGCAGTGCCGCATGCTGTGGCACGCTATGGAGCCTATTTAGCAAAAAATGTGGTACTAATGCCTAGCTATGTAAACATTGGTGCTTTTGTGGATGAAGGTACCATGGTAGACACCTGGGCCACCGTAGGTAGTTGCGCTCAAATTGGGAAAGGGGTGCATTTGAGTGGTGGTGTTGGAATAGGTGGTGTACTTGAGCCTTTACAAGCTAGTCCTGTAATTATTGAAGACGGTTGTTTTATTGGAAGCAGGTGTATTGTTGTAGAAGGAGTGCATTTAGAAAAAGAAGTAGTATTAGGCGCAAATGTGGTCCTCACAAAAAGTACAAAAATAATAGACGTGAGTGGAGAAAACCCTATTGAATATAAAGGACGTGTTCCAGCTAGAAGTGTTGTTATTCCAGGCTCCTACAGGAAAACCTTCCCTGCAGGCGACTATCAAGTAAGCTGTGCTTTAATTATTGGACAAAGAAAACCAAGTACCGACTTAAAGACAAGCCTGAACGATGCTTTACGCGATTTTAATGTTGCAGTATAAGACAGCAAAAAATATATAACCGAGGCTTTGCATTAGCCATTTTAGGAACACTTTTGTTTTCAACTAAAGCCATTTGGATTAAACTTTGTTTTAAAGAAAGTAGCATAGACGCAACTACCTTATTAATGTTGCGCATGCTACTATCATTGCCATTTTATTTTATAATGCTTCTTTATTTAAAGAAACGCAATACAGAACCATTAAAAAAATCGCACTATATATGGGCAATTGCCCTAGGCTTACTTGGTTATTACCTAAGTAGTTTATTTGATTTTATTGGTTTGCACTATGTATCCGCAGGTATTGAAAGAATTATTCTGTTCATTTATCCAACCTTAGCAGTATTAATCAATTTTTGGATTTTTAAAGTAGCCATTACCAAAAAGCAATGGCTAGCTATAAGCATCACGTATATTGGAATTGCAATTGCTTATTGGGGTGAATTTACACACTTGCCAAACACCTCAAATTTTGTCTTTGGATCGGTAATGGTTTTGTTATGTGGAATAACCTATGCATTTTACTTAGTTGGTACTGGAAAATTGGTACCCTTAATGGGATCAAGCCTTTATACCAGTATCGCTATGCTCGCTGCAAGCGCAGGAATTTTTAGTCATTACTTAGTGCGTTCGATTGATTCAATTGGCTTTATGCATGCCATCAGCTACCAAATCCCTACTAATATTGTTTGGTATATTGTTGGACTGGCATTGTTTGCTACAGTAATACCTTCTTTTTTATTAAGTAGTGGCATGAAAAGAATAGGAAGTAACGATTTAGCTATAATTACTAGTATTGGACCGGTTTCTACCTTATTTCAAGCTAATTATATATTAAACGAGCCTTTATTGTGGCAACAAGCATTAGGCACTGCATTTGTTATTGCAGGAGTAGTGCTAGTACAAAAATTTGGGGTGAACAAGACGAATCCCGAGCACCCCAATTATCCTTCCCCCAAAGGATAATATATTAAATATTTTACTACTTTGAATTATTCTA
>CAJATB010000002.1 GCA_903944755.1 uncultured Bacteroidota bacterium | reverse complement strand
GACTTGCTTTTGAAGAAATAAGCACCCATTTTCGGCAAAATAAAATATCTTTGAGCCTACATTATGCCGCTCAAAATATACAACTCCCTTACCCGTCAGAAAGAAATTTTTGAACCCATAAATGCTCCTTATGTTGGAATGTATGTATGTGGTCCAACGGTAAGTGGCGAAAGCCATTTGGGACACGCACGTCCATTTATAACCTTTGATGTGGTATTTCGCTATTTACTGCACAAAGGCTACAAGGTTAGGTATGTGAGAAATATAACCGATGCAGGACATTTTGAAGAGGAAGGAAAAGTGGCTGAAGACAAAATTGCAACCAAGGCGATATTGGAAAAACTAGAACCAATGGAACTAGTTCAAAAATATACACAGTTATACCATTGGGCAATGGACCAGTTTAATAATTTGCCTCCCAGTATTGAACCAACTGCTACTGGGCATATAGTGGAACAAATAGAAATGATTAAAAAAATCATAGCCGATGGTTATGGTTATGAGGCAAACGGTTCGGTTTATTTTGATG
The DNA here is from genome assembly GCA_903944755.1 of uncultured Bacteroidota bacterium. Lineage (GTDB taxonomy): Bacteria > Bacteroidota > Bacteroidia > Chitinophagales > Chitinophagaceae > Sediminibacterium. The sequence continues at coordinate 7,854 of CAJATB010000002.1, read as the reverse complement.
TAGTGAAATACAATGATGTTTATTCCAAAAAGAATCAGCCCTATGGTATTTTAAGTGGAAGAAATTTAGAAGAGCAGCTAGACACAACACGTGAATTAGAAAATCAAGAAGAGAAAAAAAATAAAGTAGATTTTGCTTTGTGGAAAAAAGCACCTGCTGAACATATTATGCGTTGGCAAAGCCCATGGGGAGAGGGTTTCCCGGGTTGGCATATTGAATGTTCGGCAATGGCAACAAAATATTTAGGCAAAAAATTTGATATACACGGAGGAGGAATGGATTTGCAATTTCCTCATCACGAATGTGAAATTGCACAAAGTACAGTTTGCAATCACGAATTACCAGCACGTTATTGGATGCATAATAATATGATTACCATTAACGGTCGTAAAATGGGTAAGAGTTACAATAATGTTATTAAATTAAGCGAATTATTTACAGGAAATCATCCTGAATTAACACAGGCTTATGCACCCATGACGGTTCGCTTTTTTATTCTACAAAGTCAGTACCGTGGCACTTTAGATTTTAGCAATGAAGCCTTACAGGCATCCGAAAAAGCATTAAAGCGCTTGATGGAAGGATATGAGTGGCTAAAGGCCCAAAGCTTTGTTGGGGAAGCAAAGGCAAAGGATGAAGCACTGGACTTACAATTAAATAAATGGATTGGTGAATTGACCGAATTCATGGACGACGATATTAACACCGCTAAAGTGGTGGCCAATATATTCGAAATCATACCTGTAATTAATTCATTAAAGGATAAGCATATTACACAGGACGCAGTGGCTACTTCAACCTGGAACCATGTTCAGTCGCAATTAGTTGTATTTATTGAAAGCATATTGGGATTGAAGGTAGAAGCGGGCGCCAACCTGGAACAATTAAAGGGAGTAATTGATTTATTAATTGAAATTCGTAAGGAATCAAAAGCCAATAAGGACTTTGCAACTAGCGATAAAATCAGAAATCAATTAATGAATATGGGCATACAGCTGAAAGACGAAAAAGACGGCAGCATGAGTTACACCTTTTCCTAATTAGTGATTGCAGTCGTCCTCGTGTGCATGATTGTGCACCCTGCAACGTGTATGGTTACTGATGTGTGCAATAATAATTAAAGCAGCAGCTGGAAACAACAATATAATTTCAATATCTCTAAATACCATTCTGCAAAGCATTAGTGCGATACCTATTGTAAATAAAATGATGGGCTTGTAGGAGTGGTGGTGTTTTTTATAGCCATGATACAAAGAATAGGCACCAATAGCAAAGGATAATAAAATCATACCCAATTCAAACGAATGATTGTGCAGGATATTTATTCCTAATAAAGGAAGTGAACTAAAAAATAAAGGTAATAATGCGCAATGAATAGCACAAGCTACAGAAGCGCTAATCCCAATTGCATCCCAATTCCAATTTTTAAACATAAAGCAAAGATAATTCAATTCTTCAGGAATTGCCAATTACAAGGGATTACCCTAAATAATATTACCTTTACATAGTGCATTTACCAATACAATAAAATGCCCCTAAAACCTACCAATATGTCTAAGAAAGCCCTCGCTTATGTAGTTTTTTTCGCTGTTTTACTGGTTTCATTTTATTATTTTCTATTCAGAGGAACGGATAACTGGAAAGTTAAAATGCCTGTGATAAGCTATGTACAACCATTTAGTTTTACCAATCAGGATGGAAAGCCTTTTACGGATAAGCAACTATTAAATAAAATTACTGTTGTAGAATATTTTTTTACAACCTGTAAGGGTATTTGCCCTAAGTTAAATACCAATATGAAACTGGTGTACGAAGAATTTAAGGGACAAGCCGACTTTCAAATTCTATCCCATACTTGTATGCCCGAAGTGGATTCGGTACCTGTATTAAAGCATTACGCGGATTCACTAGGGGTGAATACGAACATATGGGTTTTTGTAACAGGCCGAAAAGATAGTTTATATCAAATGGCAAGAGGTTCGTATTTGCTGGACGATCCTAAAAATAATGTAGAAAAAATAGAAGACCAGTTTATACACACCCAGTTTTTTGCACTGATTGACAGAGAAGGAAAGGTAAGGGGAAAAGTGTATGATGGACTAAAGGCTTTTGAAGTAGAACAGTTAAGAAGAGATATTGCAAAGTTGTTAAAAGACAAATAGTAATTATGATTTTTGTAACAGGAGCAAGTGGTTTAGTAGGGGCGCATTTAATAAAATCTTTATTAGAAAAGAACGAATTGGTAACAGCTTTGTACCGTTCAGTTGTGCCAAATATACAAGGTGCTGAAAAAGTGAAATGGGTACAGGGAGATATTTTAGATATTGAATCTTTAGAAAATGCAATGGAGGGTGTTGCACAAGTATACCATTGTGCTGCAATTGTTTCTTTTGCTCCAGGCCAAGCTGCAGCTATGTTACACGCGAATCAAGAAGGTACTGCAAATGTAGTAAACGCGTGTCTTACTAAAAATATTCAAAAATTAGTGTATGTAAGTTCGGTGGCTGCACTGGGTAGAATTCGTGAAAATGCACCAGTGGATGAGGCTGCAAATTGGACACCAGAAACCAGTAATAGTGTTTACGGCAAATCAAAATATTTGGCCGAGATGGAAGTGTGGAGAGGAATGGGAGAAGGTTTAAATGTTGCAATTGTAAATCCAGTAATTATATTAGGTGCAGGGGATTGGAATAAGGGTTCTTCTGAAATTTTTAAATCGGCGTACAACGCATTTCCATGGTACACCGAAGGGGTAAGTGGTTTTGTAGATGTAATGGATGTGGTCGATACAATGCAATTATTAATGCAAAGTAAAATTACAGGGGAGCGTTATATAATTAGTGCCGAAAATGTACAATATAAAAAAGTGTTTACGCAAATAGCAGCCGCTTTCAATAAACCAGCACCGCATAAAAAAGTAACCCCTTTTTTAGCAGCCATTGTTTGGCGACTAGAAGCGCTAAAAGGAATATTCACTGGTAAAAATCCTTTATTGACTAAGGAAACAGCAGCAACCGCACAAGCAGTAGTCCATTTTGATAATAGTAAATTTTTAAAGGCCTTCCCTGCATTTAAATACAGGACCATTGAAAATACAATTGAAAGGGCCTGTGCAGAATTAAAAGTGTTACACAAGCTAGCCTAAAATTTAAACTCGATTATTTATTTGCAGCTAGGGTTTTTTATCTTCCATTACTTTTTTCCAAAGTTCAGGAATACGTCTAATCCAAACATATTCTCTTCTTTTAACCGAAGCGTCCTCGGCAGGGAAACCCATATATACTTTATTAGCAGCAAGCGTATTGGTAACGCCCGATTGTCCAAGCACCACCGTGTTTTCGCCAATGGTAAGTGTTTTACTAACACCCACTTGGCCCCATAATGTAACGCCAGCTTTTACCTTTACCCCGCCTGCAATGGCTACCTGTGCTGCAAATAAACAGTTCGCTTCCGTTTGCGTATCGTGCCCGATGTGCACCATATTGTCCAATTTACTACCCATGCCAATAATAGTATCGCCGCTTACCCCTCTGTCGATGGTGCAACCGGCTCCAATTTCCACTTTATCTTCTAAAATAACACGCCCACAACTCAACATTTTCTTGTACCAAGCGGGCTTATTCTTTTTTGTATTATAGTAAAAGGCATCACTGCCAATTACTGTATTTGCTTGAATGATTACATCGTTTCCAATTAAACAATGTGCAAGTATTACGACACCCGGATAAATGACACAATTGTCTCCAATTTGTACGTTGTTTCCGATAAAAACATTGGGCATAATAATAGTGCCTTCCCCTATTTTAACGTCCTCACTTATCGATTTTGTACTTACTTGAAACGGTTTAAAGTGTTGAATAATTTTTAAATAGGCTTCAAAAGGATCGGTACAGAACAATAAACATTTCCCTTCAGGGACAATCACGTCTTTACTATTAATAATAATACAACTAGCCGCACTATTTAAACAGGTACTATAGTATTTTGGATGGTCTACAAACACAATATCTCCCATTTCTACCTGATGAATTTCATTCACTCCGGTAATTTCTAGCGTATTATTTCCTATAATTTCAGCAGCGATTAGTGTCGATAACCATTGTACCGAAATGGGTGCGGGAAGCTTCATATGTATGTTTTTGGGCTAAATCAAAGGTAATGAGGGTTTTTTGTAAAAAATATTTTTTCGTGTTTTTCTCTTCAAAATAGTTCGAAAAAGGAACAATAATTTTATGGACTATAAGCCATTAAAATAAAATAGTATTTAAAACACTATCTTCTGTAATGCAATGTTTATAAATGTTTTAGACGTTTTAAAAAAAATAAAAACAAGGTTTATAATTTATAAAATCAAAAAAAACAGTGCAAAAAATTAAAAAAATAAATAGTTCAAAATGGGCATTTGTGGATAAACCTGGCAAATTTGTTTAAAATTTTTTTTGAATTCGAATAAAGTATAATTAATATTGTGAAGGGAATTCAATTTCCCGTACTTACTAACCCATCTATATACGAGGTCCCACATCAGTGGGACTTTGTTTTTTTAGAGATGCAATACTACTTACTATATAAACCATTTCAAGTGTTATCTCAATTCACTTCAACCGATAATAAATTGTGTTTGAAGGACGTTATAGAGGTAACCAAAGACATATATCCAGTCGGAAGATTAGATTATGACAGCGAAGGATTGTTATTATTAACCAATGATCCAAAAGTCAATCACGCTTTATTGCACCCTAGTTTTGAACACGTAAGAACCTATTGGGTGCAAGTAGATGGTGCAATTACGGCTGATGCGATTGCGCAATTGGAAAAAGGAGTCCAAATTAATGTTGACGGCATTCATTATAATACCAAACCAGCGGTAGTATCTATCCTTCCAAATGATATTCAGGTACCCGATAGAAACCCGCCTATTCGATATAGAAAAAATATTCCAACTAGTTGGGCCGCTATTCAATTAACAGAAGGGAAAAACCGCCAAGTAAGAAAAATGTTCGCAGCTGTTGGATTTCCTGTTTTAAGATTAATCCGAGCGCAATTAGGCGCGTATACCATTAACAATATGAAATCGGGTGATATGGTTTCTTTAACCGAACAAGAAGTTCAACAAGGCTTCTTTCGCTAATTTGGTTGCTAAGTTTTACTTTTGCAGCTATTAATACATAATCAATGAGTCAGTCTTTATCAGAACAAGAAATTATTAGGCGCGAAAAGCTTCAAAATTTAGAAGCAGCGGGCATTAATCCATATCCAGCTCCATTATATCCTGTTTCTCACTATTCCCATGAAATAAGGACAAACTTTAGTGAAGAAAATAAGGAAACGTATGCTTCGGTATGTGTGGCAGGACGTATTATGAGTGTGAATGACAAGGGTAAGGTATTATTTGTGAAAATACAGGACAATGAAGGCATTATACAACTATATGTAAAACGAGACGAGATTTGTCCTGATGAGGATAAATCCTATTGGGATACGATTACCAAAAATGGCATGGACCTTGGAGATATTATAGGTTCAACAGGATATGTGTTCATTACAAAAACTGGTGAGACTTCGGTTCATTCAAGTACCATTACTTTATTAGCAAAATCATTAAAACCATTACCTGTCGTAAAACGCGACGAAGACGGTCATGTATTTGATGCAGTAACCGATCCTGAATTTAGGTATCGTCAACGCTATGCCGATTTAATTATAAACCCGGAAGTAAAAGAAACTTTTGCAAAACGCACGGTGCTCATGACTACTATTAGGGAGTTTTTAAATAGCAGAGGCGCTTTAGAAGTAGATACGCCAGTTTTACAAGCTATACCCGGAGGAGCAGCTGCAAGGCCATTTGCAACACATCATAACGCATTGGACGTCCCCTTCTATTTACGTATAGCAAACGAGTTATACTTAAAACGATTAATAGTCGGTGGTTTTGATTGGGTATATGAGTTTAGTAGAAATTTCAGGAATGAAGGAATGGATCGAACGCATAATCCAGAGTTCACCGTTTTAGAATGGTATACGGCATACAAGGATTATTACTGGATGATGGAAATAACAGAAACACTGTTTGAAAAAATTGCAATGACCTTGCATGGCAAAACAGAATTAACTGTAGGAGACACTACAATCAATTTTAAAGCCCCATACAGGCGCATAAGCATCATCGAAGCAATTCAAGAGAATACGGGCATAGATATTACAGGAATGGATGAGGCCGCTTTAAGAGTGGTTTGTAAGCAATTGAATATTGATGTTCCACCAACTATTGGGAAAGGAAAATTAATTGATGAACTTTTTGGCGCAACAAGTGAATCAAAATATATCCAACCCACTTTTATTATTGACTATCCAATTGAGATGAGCCCACTTACAAAAAAACATAGAACCAAAGAAGGGCTAGTGGAGCGTTTTGAATTAATGGTGAATGGCAAGGAACTAGCAAATGCGTATTCGGAGTTGAACGACCCTATTGACCAGCGCAAACGTTTCGAGGATCAATTAAGTTTAATGGAAAGAGGAGACGATGAAGCCATGTTTATTGATCACGATTTTTTACGTGCACTAGAATACGGAATGCCGCCAACTTCGGGAATAGGAATAGGAATAGATCGTTTGTGTATGATGATGTTGAACCAACCGTCTATACAAGATGTATTATTCTTCCCTCAAATGAGACCAGAGCATTTTAATGACTAATTTGTATTTATACAAAAAAGGGCCACTCGTTTGAGTGGCCCTTTTTTATTGTTGTTAGTCTCTATAATTTAAAGCAGGAGGCCTATCGCCAAGTAAAGCTTTGTATTTATAATCACCAATGGATAGCTTAAATTCTTCAGTAGCTTTTTTAATTATTTCAGGATTGCTCATTAAATCAATCGCAGTTAAAGCCATTGTTTTACTAGCCACTAACATTCCTTTTGTGCCAATTTCTGTTCCACCCACAGCAACCGCTTGCCAGCTATGAGCCGGTGTACCTGGCACCCAAGTTGCAGCACGTAAACCAACGGTAGGCTTTGTATAACTCACATCTCCCACATCGGTAGAACCATTATTTCCGTCGTTAATATAACTAAGTGCCTTAACAGTTGCAGCAGTTTCAATAGCAGGCGCTTTTGCAAAAAAAGTGGGTTGTATTTTTTCAGCAAATACTTTTTCAGCATCGGTGTAAATAACCCCGCCCACTTTATCTAAGTTCGCTTGCATTACTTCGTTCAATGTTTTATTTATTAATAAGTCGTGCGTTCCGCCAATGATTTCATATTTCATGGTGGTACCTGTTCCAAGTGCCGCACCTTGTGCAGCTTTTTCAACGCGGTCAAAAATGTCTACTACCACATCGCGCCTTGGGTGGCGTACATAATAATATACTTCAGCAAAATCGGGAACAACATTGGGTGCTTTACCACCACTAGTAATCACATAGTGAATCCTAGATTCTTGTGGAATATGTTCACGCATCATATTTACCATATTGTCCATGGCTTCTACAGCATCTAATGAAGAACGGCCTTGGTCTGGCGAAGCCGAAGCGTGCGCTGAAATACCATAAAAGCGAAACTTAGCCGACTTGTTTGCCAAGGCGCCTGCGGTATTTATCGCATTCACATCATCAGGATGCCAGTGTATAACCGCATCAACATCGTTAAATAAACCGGCACGCACCAAATACACTTTTCCACTACCTCCTTCTTCTGCTGGGCAGCCAAATACTTTAATAGTACCTGTTAATTTTTTTTCATCAATTAATTTTTTTATTGCAATACCTGCCGACACGCTTGCTGTCCCAAATAAATGGTGACCACAACCATGTCCAGCATTTTTACCAGCAATCGGATTTTTTTCAGGACTAGT
>CAJATB010000001.1 GCA_903944755.1 uncultured Bacteroidota bacterium | reverse complement strand
TCGAACCTCCGACCTTCGGGTTATGAGCCCGACGAGCTACCGCTGCTCTACCTCGCGATGTTTGGAGGGCAAAGGTAGGGCAATATTAGTTCTTGGCAAAGTTTATTGGGAAGAATATTAAAGTTCAACCGCCATTAACTCCTTACCTAGGCTGTGAAAGGCTGCTTGTATTTTACGCACTTGGTCTAACCTAGGCTTTCTGTGCATGTTTGCATAATGATTTAATTGCTTCTGGTTAATGCCTGAGTACTTTTCAAGAGCACTTCCAGTAATTACATTTTTGTAGTATTTCAATAGGCTTTGAGCATCAAACTTGAATATTAGTTCAAACTTACCCTTAAATGATTCTGGGACTTTCTCCCCATCTTCCTTCATTCCTTTTAAGTGAAATACAATAGCTTCATTAATATTTGTTTTAATAGCGTCAGGCGTATCGCCGGTTGACACACAGCCTTTTAACAAAGGCACATGAGCAGAAAAGTTCTTATTGACAAAAGATATTTCAACGATATTCTGTTTCATATTGTTTTATTTAAGTTTAGCCTGAATCATGATAGATTTGACAACCTTATGATCCAAGTCGTCATTCTTTCCATGATCAGGAATTGTAACCCTCCCTTTTTTAATCAAATGTTTGTACTGCTTATGGCTTCCTTCTTGAGAATGTAAATACCAACCATCAGCTTCAATCATTCTGATTATTTCTCTTACCTTTTTAATCATCAGCGAAGTATTACAAAGATATACAATTATATATCATTATTTGAACAAATTTAAAACCCTTAACACATCTGGCAATTTGATGTGTTAAGGGTTAAATTTCTTAAAAGAAGTTCAGTTTAACTAATTAATGAATCTAAAGATATTCGTTCGGAGATTTTCTAAAGTGTTGAAAATGAGGTATAAAAGTTTCAGAAATACTTAACGCTAAACGCAAAGCCGATATCCCATTCTTAAAAGGAATTCATAAAGTGCTTAAAAAGCCCTAGCCCCTGCATAATTTCTATATTTAACGCTAGAAGCCCCTGTCGAACTTATTTCTTTAGCTATTGCAGTTCCTTTATAATTGATACTACTTGCACCGGATGCTTGCGCTTTTAATAATTGAGTGACATTTAAATTTGCACTACTCGCTCCTGAAACATCTGCTTTGGCACCTTTCGTAACTAAATTATATAATTTAGCTTCACTAGCCCCCGATGCTTCTAACACAAGGTCGTCGGTAGTTCCGTTTAATTCTACATCACTTGCTCCAGAAATATCCATAATCAAATTACTAGCTTTTAAATTTCCTTTGTACTCACTTGCTCCTGAAATTGTCAAGGATAAATTACCCACTTCAAAATCACCTTTAAAATCCGAAGCGCCGGATAATTTAATTTTCATTTTTGGCGTTTCTACTTTATCAACTAACCTAATATTACAAGCACCTGATGCAGTTAATGCATTTAATTCTTTTACGCTTACATATGCTTTGGCTTTATAATCTCGCCATTTTTTCCAATTATACCAGCTATCATTCTCCCCCATTCTTATAATTAATGTCCCCCCTACTACTTCAGTAATAATTTGGTTTCTAATTTCAGCACTGTTTGCACTTACAGCAACTTCATTGTTACCAGATTGAGTGATATACAAATCAATGGCATTTGAAACTTTGATAGCAGTAAAGGCTGCAACATTTCTTTTTTGAACATTTTCGTCATAAATAACCCCTACGTTTTGTTGTGCTTCCGATGTATAACCTGCAAATAGCATTAAAGCCAGTATTAACTTTTTCATGTGTTTCGTGTATTTATTCTGTAAAACGAGAGTCAGTTGATAAAGTTACACTTGAACTTATAATAAATAACATTAATTTCGCTTTGTCCTCGGGGTGCTGTAAAAAGCTGAGATAAAACCCGTTGAACCTGAACAGGGTAATTCCTGCGAAGGGAAGGTACCGCACGTTCCGTGCACTTCTCATAGCTTGTTATTCCTGTTCCCATTATAAACTGTTAAACATTAGTCATGACTAAGTTATTGGGAACAATTGCCTCATTTTTATTGCTAGCTCCAACTATGGCGCAGCAACCAAGACAATCTCTTGCCAAGAGAGATAGTATTAACCAGTTTACTGACAGCGTTAGGAGCTTGCCCCCGCTTGAAGTAAGATCGATTAGGGTGAGTGATAACAGCCCATTTGCTAAAACAAATATTAGCCGTTCGAATATTGCACAGGTTAATTACGGGCAAGACTTGCCTTTCTTAGTGCAAAATACCCCCTCGGTTGTGGTACATTCTGACGCAGGCACTGGCGTAGGTTATACCGGTATTCGAATTCGAGGAACCGATGGGACAAGAATAAATGTTACATTAAACGGCATCCCCTACAATGATGCAGAAAGTAGTATGACCTATTTAGTAAACTTGCCGGATTTTAGCTCGAGTGTCAATAGTATACAAATACAAAGGGGCGTAGGCACTTCAACAAACGGTGCGGGTGCATTTGGAGCTACTATGAATTTGTCAACCAATGACTATAAACCAAACGCTTTTTTGACTTTTAATAATAGTGTAGGTTCTTTTAACAGTTTAAAAAATAATATACAATTTGGAACAGGCCTATTAAAAAATAAATTCACTCTTGATGGACGTTTAAGTAAAATTACTACCGACGGCTATATGGATAGGGCAACGAGTGATTTAAAATCCGTGTTTTTGAGCGGAACTTATTGGGGGGATAATTCATCACTAAGGTTAAACGTATTTTCGGGTAAAGAAAAAACGTATCAGGCTTGGTATGGTGTGCCAGAAGAATTATTAGCAACTA